>NZ_NFJQ01000013.1 GCF_002159945.1 Cloacibacillus sp. An23
CGCAGAGAAGGATTAGGTCTTGCGGCTTTAGAAGCTATGACTTCTGGCTTGCCTTTAATTACTACATATGTTGGTGGAATCAAAGACTATACACAAGATGGTGTTACCGGATGCTGTTTAAACTGCCCATCAGATATTACAGCAATGACTTTAGCGATACGGACAATGCACGATCATGCCGAATTCAGGGAGCAGTGTGCTTTAAATAATGTGGAAATGGTAAAACAATTTGACCTCCATCGAAGCCTTTCTGTAATAGCACAAATATATAGAAACATGTATTAAATTGTATATAAGTATGTATAAATACAATAATGTTGGGTGTTTTGGGAAAATTTTTTGCCAGAATCATACATACTAGATTGAACGCTATTTTTAATAAGAACTACAGGTTAGTGCTTGTTAGGTTTGTATTAAAACGGAGGTCGTTTACATGTCCATAATTATATTGATGTCTACTTATAATGGAGAAAAATACCTAAAAGCGCAAATAGAGAGTTTATTATCCCAAACTATTAAGGTTGAAATCTTAGTGCGTGACGACGGATCGACAGATTCTACACAGCAAATACTTGATGATTATGCTCAAAGAGGAATGTTGAAATGGTACAGCGGCAAAAATTTAGGTTCAGGAAAAAGTTTTTTTGACTTGGCTTGTAAAGCGCCCGATGCTGATTTTTATGCTTTTGCAGATCAAGATGATATCTGGGAGAATAAAAAAGTTGAGCTCGCTGTGCAACAACTAATGAAATTACCAAATAATAAGCCAAATCTGTATTGTGGTAGTTTTGAGCCTGTTGATGCAGAGTTAAATCCAATTTTAGTGAATAAACAAGTAAAGAATAAAATAATATCTTTGGGTACAGCTTTGTTAGAATGCATTGCGCCTGGTTGTACGTATGTTTTCAATAAAAAGGCACTGGAAAAGTTTAAAAAATATAAAATGGAGTATATTTCAATTCACGATTGGGACTTATATCGAATCGTTATGTCTCTGGGCGGAAATGTCGTGTATGATAATGAGCCCCACATTCTTTATAGACAACATGGCAATAATGCTGTCGGATTTCAATCTAGGAATTTAAAACATTGGTATGGACGAATGAAACGTTTTTTATCTAAAAAGAATCGTAATACTAGGTATATGTCTGCGTGCCATATCAGAGAATGTTATTATGATGCAATGCCAGAACAAAATAGAAAGATAATATCAATACTAACTGAGTATCAAGACTCATTATGCAAAAGGCTGCGTTTTGCTAAATCCACTGAATTCGTTATGTCGCATAAAATTGATACATTTATACTCTCTATACTGGCTCTAATTAAAAGGGTCTAATGGTATGAAGCTACACTCATTATTTTCGAGATACCAATTTTTTCATATAGTAAATATTTTTCTTATTTTAGGATATGTTTCTTTTGTAATTTTTATGCCAGCAGATAATTTGTCTTTGAAAAAAATAGTTTTGTTTTTAATATTGATAATCAATGCGCCGCTCTTGATAAATAGATTTATTGAGTTTCGCCCGCGAATGATATATCTATTTGGCCTAATATATCCTGTGTGTATATGTTTATGTTCTATTATTAGCGGCGGATACGTATATGAATCTCTATCTGCTACATATTTTTTTATATCTTTGTTGCTAGTTGTTGTTATAATCGATTATGATATTCAGTATGAAAAAATTTTGGTTTTTGTGTTAGATTGTTTAGCAATTGTGATTTTGATTTCAGCTATTTTGGACTTTTTCGGTCTATATGACTTATATGATAATTATTTATTGATGTATTTACATCGTACAGGCAATGCAATGGTTGGTAAATCGATTATTTACACTGTGTTTTATATAATTTTCATAAAAACGTCACCTTTGTTGCTAATACCGTTATTGTATTATCTGAATAACCGGCGTTATCTAACGGCAATCGTTATATTGTCTGCTCTGGTTTTATCTGGAACTCGCGCAAATATTTTCATGGGCATATTGGCAACTTTTGGATTTTTTCTTTTGTGCTATGAAAATAGATATGCCAAAGTGATTATCATTATAGGGATTATTCTTCTTGGTTTTTATTGGAGCAACGAAATTTATAATATTTTAGTGAGCATTTTTCAAAGAAAAGCACATTCTGATGCTATTCGCTTAGGGCATTATTTATCAATCAGAGAAATACTGTCTGACCCTGTCAATCTTATATGGGGAATGGGATATGGCGTGCCTTTCTACAGTGCGGGTATCAATGCAATGACTTCTCAGACGGAGCTGTCTTATCTAGAAGTAATAAGGACGAGCGGCCTTCTTGGAGCTATTCCTTTGTTGTTTTTTTATATTTTTCCGCTTTATAAAATGTATAGTAATAAAAATAAAAGATATAAAATTATTGCTTGTGTTGGTTATCTTACTATTGCAGCAACAAATCCATTGCTGTTATCTACCACCGCATTTTTAATGTATATTTATATTTATGGTGATTATTATGTTGATTATTCTATAAAAGATAATTTATTTATTCTTTTTCATGCTGATTAAACTTTTTACAGTATCAATTATGTATCTGTGTTTTATGATCACAGCCAACGCGAGCGTAGCTATACAGGAGTAACGCAGGACAGGCGTCTTGTACGTAAACAGTATGGCGAAGCCGAAAGCCATGAAGAACGACGTGATGATAAAGAGCGTCTTCGTACTGTAGGCCTGCGCGCCGTCCAGATAGTCTCGGCATATTTTCTTCATGAATATGTAATGCATACCGGCGTAGACCATAAAGCACAGCAGCGTAGTGTATCCCGCGGCGTAGTAGCCGAATATGTCTATAAATATATAGTTCAGAATGAGCTTGAGCACGGCGCCGGACATCGTGGCTATAGCTATGAGGTGCGTCTTTTCGTAATAGAACTCAAAGACGGCGAAGAAGGTGTATGCGAACATGAAATACGAGCTCATAGCGACCGGCGGGATTATCCATATCGCGTCGTAGTATTCCGCTGGCGCGAATATCGCGACGACTTCTGGCGCGCAGGCCATGAGAGCGACGTTCACCCCAGCGATGATGATGAACGCGGGATAGGCCACGCGCGATATATTGCTTACATCGCGCGCCTTGATTTTCTTATAAAGCCACGGCTCTATAGTCTGGAGCATGGAGCTGTTAAACAGCGTCATGATGAGCGACACGGAGTAGGCTAGAGAATATATACCAGCCTCGCTCGCGCCTGTCATCTTCTCTATCATTATGCGGTCGGCTGTGTTCAATATAGAGCCGGAGAGATAATGCGGGACGAGCGGCAGGTTGAACAGCACCGCGTACTTCCAGACCTTCCACGAACAGAACTGCCTGCCGCGCAGCATCTGAGCAAAGAAAAGCCATGTATAGACGGCGAGCTCGACGACGGCAAGCCCGAGTATGCGGGCCGTGACCTTATCTTCCGCGTGAATAACGAGAAAAACGCCGAGCGCAGGCTTCGCGACGGCGACCAGCAAAGTGATTGCGACGAGCTTTATATACTTGTAGTCCACCCTCTGCTCCGTAGCCCAGAAACTGAAAACCGAAGAAGTCCATACCATAACGAGCATCGCCGTCATCTGCACGGTCGTCAGAGAGAACAGCCCGTTCCAGAAATCACGGAACAGAAAATACACGACGGCCCAGACGCAGACCAGCGTAAGGCAAAGCCCATGCATCGCTGAAGAATATTGCCGCTGCCTGTCCTCGAACTTCACCAGCCCCTGAATATACACCCCGCCGAAAAGATTTAGCGTAACGATGACCGTCACAATACTGAGCCAAGAAGTAAACACGCTGAACATTCCATACTCCGCAGGCGTAAGAAGCCGCGTGAAAATGGGCGTTGTGATGACCGAAATCCCCTTCTGCACAAAGGAACAGATCAGGAACCAGAACGACGCCTTGAGCTGAATTGGGATTAATCTATATTTTTCAACGATTTGTAATAGCATGTAATATCTTACTGCACTATTAAATAGCTATATCTCTCATCGCCGTTGCTGTATGGGTTCATTTATCCTCATCACAAGATCTATCCTCTGTAATACTGTTCAAACATTCATAGATCTCTTTTACACTGTAAAACGTATATGTAGGTTTGACATTTCCGCTGAGAATCGCTTTTACGTCTGCCTCTCCGGTCAAAACACAGATCGATGCAATCCCTGCATTTTGTCCTGAAGCTATATCTGTGTACAACCTGTCTCCGATAATCACAGCCTGTGCTTTTGTTGTATTAAATTTCGTAAGTACAGCATCTATCATTGTCGCTTTCGGTTTACCTATGTAAACCGGCTTTCTCCCTGTAGCATTTTCAAGCATCATGCAGATCGAACCGCAATCTGGTATAAAACCAAACGAAACAGGACAGGCCAAGTCTGGGTTTGTCGCTATATATGGGATATCCTGCTGTAGTAGCTCGCATGTTTTCCGTATTTTTCCACTGGTAAGTTCTGTGTCAAACCCCACCAACACGACATCAACATCGCCTGATATGCCATCCGTGATGTTTATGCCGTTTTTACGCAGCTCGCGAATAAATGACTCTGTCCCTTGGCAGTACACGTTAGCTCCAGGATACTGCGTTTTAATATATAGCGCCGTCGCTTGCGTCGAAGTGAAGAAATTATCTTCATCGGCTTCAATACCAAGTTTGTTTATCTTATTCACATAATCGCCGACAGATTTTGACGAATTGTTGGTTACAAATACATATTTCCCGCCTATATTTTTTATATAGTGGAGAAGCTGCAATGTACCGTCAAACAATATATCATCTGTGTAAATCGTCCCGTCCATGTCGAACAGAAACAGTTTTTTATTTATAAGTGACGTTGCCTCGACGCCAAAATAGTCACAATGTGTGTTCATAACCCCATCATCCCACAGTATCAGGCAAAAATTTTCTCTGCTTCCGCCAAGTCGTCAAGTGTATCGATTTCAAACCAGCGACCGTTAAGCGGACAGGCTTCAAATTCTACCTCTGCAAAAATATCGTTTATGGCGACCTCGCTCCATAGCTTAACATCATGCTTGATATCGATATATTCAGCACATTTGTTGAAAAATGCTTGGCTTCCATCTTCAAAAAACTTATATACATCTATGGATGTACCTAATGCCTCTGACGGAGGGATAGTCTTTGCAATTCTACATAATCTCCCGCCCTGCGCAGAGACTTTCATCGACTCTTCTAAATATCTGCCATACTCGGCGATAACGGCATTCTGAGCATTGAAGCTAAGCAAGGTTTTTAATACAGATGAATCAAAAAACACATCGGCGTTCATCATAAGAAACGGATGTCCATAAAAATGTTCGAACGCTAGATATGCAGAATACATATTGTTCGTTGAAGCGTATTCTTTATTCTCTATGATATTTATCTGCGTCCCGAATTTTTCCGAGATATATGCAGTCAATATATTAGCTTTATATCCAGCTATTATGGTAATGTCATATATCCCATTCTCATATAAATTATCTATTTGTTTTTCTAAAATTGGCTTGCCGTTAATAGACACTAACGATTTTGGACAAGTATCCGTAATCGGAGCCAATCTTGATCCTAAACCAGCTGCTAAAATCAGTGCTTTCATTATAGTTCACGCTCCAGTTCGTGATATATTTTTTCTAATCTTTGCGTGCTTAGGTCTGCCTCATTAAGATGCGTATATCTGTTTTTTCTCATTTTTGTAGCGTTTTGCAGGCAATGTATAAATGTACTTTGGTCTATTTCCAATTTGCGCGGATTGATGCATACGTCAAATTTAGATAAATATTCTGCGACGTTAGAATAATCAAGTCCTATTATTTTCAATACAGCAATAGTGCCCAGAGCCACTTGAATGCCGTGCAGATTACGTACTGTACCGTAATAATCTAAAGCGTGGCTGAAAAGATGTTCCGAACCGCTGACAGGGCGGCTGCTGCCAGCGAAGTTCATGGCAATACCAGACAGAACGAGCGAGTTCGCCAATACATTGATAAAGTCTGGACAGATAGAATTATATTGTGTCTTCATCATGATATCTAACGATGTCTTAGACATCAGATACGCATACCCGTTCATGTCATCCATGTACCTGCTGCATGCAAAGTCCCAGTCTATTAATGCCGTATAATTTGATATAGTATCGCCTATTCCGGCTTTAATCAGCGAGACCGGACTGCTTAGGATAAGATCCGTGTCGAGGAGCAGCATACTTGGCACTGCGCAGCCTAGACTTTTGGGTTTGTTATCCTTCCCCTTCAGCACAGCAATCGGAGAAGCTATCCCATCATTCGCCATGGTCGTCGGTATTGACAGAAGCGGAACTTTTGCAATATACGCTGCGTATTTGCAAACGTCCAGAACTTTTCCGCCGCCGAGGCCAACGATGCATTTTATTTCTGAGATGATAACGTTTTCTGCGATGGCCATAGCGTAGGAAATAGTATTGTTGTCTACCAATTCTTCCGCAACGCTGTCTAGATCTTTAAGCTGTTCTTTTACAACATCTCCGAACAGATTATCAACGACAAAATCGGAAACGTAAAGGATTTTCCCTTTACATTGGTTACTGACCAACATGTCTGCGACATGCGTTATGTTGCCAGCTGATATTTTCAGTGAATTGGAGTCCCTAAGCATATTATATCCCTCTTATCATCACGTAAGGTTAAATTCAGCAATGTTTATAAACGTATGTGGCTAGAGAAATATGTACATTTATTATTGCGTCTTTTCACATGGCACAGTATCTAGTTTTTTCTCTCCGGTCTCGATAAAATGCACTATGCACTGCGCTATCCTTTCAGACGCTTTGCCGTCCTCAACATTCCCGATTTCTTCGAGAAAACGCGAAACTCGCTCGCGATACACTGCATCATTGAATTCTTGGATATTTTTAATCAATTCTTCATTGGTATAAGAGATTGGGAACGGAAGGGAATCGTAATCAAGGTAGAACTCCCGTTCCTTTTTCTCGTATGATTTCAGTCATGGATGAATAAAACCTATACAAAACTGCAAAATACAATCATGTGTTATTGATAGCCATTTTAGCAGAAGTTGATGTTACATCTAAAATACATTCGTATAATTTATACATATTGTCTTCATTAGGATAAATTGGCGATGTCCCATATACTATATTTTTCACTTGCTCTAGTTGCGAGTTTACATTTATAATATAATCATATTTTGCATTTTTGATATTGAGAATTGAATTTTTTAATTCATTTATACTTTTTACTTTTCTTCCTGGTGTCATTTTGACATAATCATATAAAAATCCTCTGTCTTTATTTAAATAATATTCATAATCAAAACAATAAAAGAGTACAGGTTTATTTAATAAAATATAATCAAAGAAAACAGAAGAATAATCTGTTATTAACATATCTGATATATCCAAGAAATTATATATATCGCTTTCCTTTGGTAAGTTAATGATTACATCTTTTGCTCTGGCATATGAAACATTGCTTTGTGATGCTGCAAAATGGAATTTGGTAACTAAATATATATTATTTTTTTTAAGAAATGATTTCATTAATAAGGGAGTCTTTGCACAAATATCATTGAAAGTGATGCTATCTCTAAAAGTAGGTAAATACATAACAATATATTGACCCTGTTTCTTTGCCTCTAATATACTCTGTATAGCTGCTTTTTCATTGGGTAAATACATCTTTTTAATATAGCCCAGAATATAAGCGTGGCGTGGATATGGGCCAATTATAATTTTTTCATCGTTACACCCAAAGGCGAATTGCATATGTTTTGCTAACGTATCAGAAAATGCAAGATAAAAAGCATCATTCCATTTCCCTATCTGATATTGAGTTTTAGCTTTGTTTTGTGCGATAGCGTCTCTAATATTTTTTATGTCATTGTTGCAATAATAGCCGATTTTTTTTAATGGAAAACCATGCCATAAATTTATTCTTATAGCATCTGATGAACAAAATCGATTTAGATCTATGCCCCCTTCATCAACAATATGAAATTTTGCTCGTAGGTGATACCATATAGAAATCAAACTATTGGTATAAACAACATCTAAATTATTGTCCCTTAGTACTTTAAAAATAGTTTCATTTCGAGTTGTGAATACTACTTTCTTGAGGCCTAGTCTCGATTTATTCTGCACTAAAAATAGATAAAAAGCTTTTGAGTTATCTGCAAATCTCTGCCCAAACCATCCGCCTATAACGATAATTTTAGAAGTTTTAGGAACCAATATAGAAAGAACACCTAATATTATATTAATTATTTTTTTTATATAGTATTTCATGATATTGCGTTCAAAGTTCTGTGTTATGTATATTTATAGTACCTGTTTTAGTGAGATGTCCCAATCTAGAAGCCGTAGCATAAAGGTCTCATATAACTTGTGATGGGACAAAGCAGACAAATATGGTCTAAGAGCAACAGAACGATATTGTTCTGACGTTATTGGTAAAATTGTTGTAGATATATGTTCATGTACCTTTAGCATATCCTTTATAGCATTTGCAAACCCATACCACGTCGTGACTCCGCTGTTCGTCAGGTTGTAAACGCCGCTTATTTTACGCATATCTGCGCTGCACAGCGGGCTTTGTACCTGCGCGAGAGCCTGCGCGGTGGCTTCCGCTATCGTGCGGCACCAGGTGGGCGCGCCGTACTGGTCGTTTACTACGCGGATTTCGTCTTTTTCCCGAAGCATTTTGCGCATGGTTAGGTAGAAGTTTTTGCCTCTCGCGCCGTAGACCCAGCTGGTGCGGAAAATCAGGTGTTTGCAGCCGGAGCTCTGGATGTTGAGGTCTCCGGCCAGTTTGGATTCGCCGTAGACGTTGAGCGGGTTGGGCTTGTCGTCTTCCGTCCACGGCTCTTTTTTCGTGCCGTCGAAGACGTAGTCGGTGGAGTAGTGGGTCATGAGGGCGTCGTGCTTTGCGGCCCAGTCGGCCATTATGCCGGGGGCGTCGGCGTTGAGTTTGAAGGCGAGCCCGCGCTCCGTTTCCGCCCTGTCAACTGCCGTGTAGGCGGCGGCGTTGGCTATCACCGACGGCTTGTACGCGTCGAGAGTGTTTATTATCGAGGCTTTGTCGGTCAGGTCGCATTCGTCTATGTCGACGGCGCGGATCTCTCCGAGCGTCGAGAGCGTGCGGCAGAGTTCCCAGCCGACTTGTCCGTTTTTGCCGAATATCAGTATTCTTGATTTTTTAGTTTCGTCCATCGTTCGCCACCGTCTAATCGAATAGGAGTTCGTCTTGTAAATCTTTGAAATAGGGATGTTTCGTGTCCTTCTCGGAAATCACGGGCTCGCTCATGGGCCACGGGATGGCGAGCGTCGGGTCGTTCCAGATTATGCCGCGTTCGCTTTCGGGGCTATATCTGTCGGTGCATTTGTATTGGAATAGCGCCGTTTCGGATAGGACGCAGAATCCGTGAGCGAAGCCGCGCGGGACGTAGAGCTGTTCTTTGCATTCCCCGGTGAGCGTGAAGCCCTTCCATTTCCCAAATGTCGGCGAGCTGCGGCGCAGGTCTACGACTACGTCCCAGACTTCGCCCACGAGGACGGAGACGAGTTTGCCCTGCGTGTACGGCTTTTGGTAGTGGAGGCCGCGCAGGACGCCGCGAGAGGAGAACGAGACGTTGTCCTGTACGAAATCCTCCGTTATGCCGGAGTTTTCGTAGCGTTCTTTGTTCCACGATTCGTAGAAGTATCCGCGTGCGTCGCCGAAGATTTTCGGTTTTATGAGAACGAGTCCCGGAAATTCTGTCGTCAGTATTTCCATATTTTACAGTCCTTTTGCGGAAAGCTGTTTCATGAGGTATTTGCCGTATTCCGTTTTCGACAAAGGCGCGGCGAGTTCGCGCAAGTGGCTGTCGGAGACCCAGCCAGTGCGCCACGCTATTTCTTCGGGGCATGAGATCATCAGCCCCTGACGCTTCTGGACAATCTGGACGAAGTCCGCCGCCTCTATCAGGCTGTCGTGCGTGCCCGTGTCGAGCCACGTGAAGCCGCGCCCGAAGACTTCTACTTTCAGCTGTTTCTGCGCTAGGTAGACTTTGTTGAGGTCTGTTATTTCCAGCTCGCCGCGCGCGGAGGGCTTCATGTTTTTCGCTATGTCTACGACCTGACCGTCGTAGAAGTAGAGGCCGACGACGGCGCAGTTTGATTTCGGCTTCGCGGGTTTTTCTTCGAGGGACACGGCGTTTCCGTCCGCGTCGAATTCCACTACGCCGTAGCGCTCCGGGTCATCGACGGGGTAGCCGAAGACGGTCGCGCCGCTTTCCTGCGAGGCCGCCTCGCGCAGCATCTTCGTCAGTCCGCGCCCGTAGAATATGTTGTCGCCGAGCACGAGCGCGCAGCCCTGTCCCGCGATGAATTCCTCGCCGATGATGAACGCCTGCGCCAGTCCTTCGGGCTTGGGCTGCACGGCGTAGGATATTTTTATTCCCCACTGCGAGCCGTCTTTCAGCAGCCGGCGGAACGACTCTCCGTCCTCCGGCGTCGTGATGACGAGTATGTCGCGTATGCCCGCTAGCATGAGCGTCGAGAGCGGGTAGTAGATCATAGGCTTGTCGTAGACCGGCATGAGCTGTTTGCTGACCGGTATCGTGAGCGGCCAGAGGCGCGTGCCGGAGCCGCCCGCGAGGATGATGCCCTTCGTAATCATTGCTCGTCCCCTCCGAGGCCGAGGCGTTCACAGCGGTATTTACCATTTAAAATGTTCGCAATCCACTGCTGATTATCTAAATACCATTTTATTGTTTTCAGTATGCCGCTTTCGAATGTTTCCTGCGGCTGCCAGCCGAGTTCGCGCTTTATCTTGGAGGCATCGATCGCGTAGCGCCGGTCGTGTCCCGGGCGGTCTTTTACGAATTTTATCTGCTCTTCGTATTTCGCTCCGCCGGCCTTCGGGCGCAGTTCATCGAGTATAGAACAGATTGTCTTTACTATCTGTATGTTCTGCCGTTCGCAGCTGCCGCCGACGTTGTACGTTTCGCCCGGGACGCCAAGCCGCATTACCGTGTCGAGGGCGCGGCAGTGGTCTTCAACGTAGAGCCAGTCGCGGATGTTTTTACCGTCGCCGTAAACCGGAAGCTCCTTGTCGGCGAGCGCGTTGTGGATTATCAGCGGGATGAGCTTTTCCGGGAACTGGCGCGGCCCGTAGTTGTTGGAGCAGTTCGTCGTCAGCACAGGCAGGCCGTAGGTGTGGAACCACGCGCGGACGAGATGGTCGGAGGAGGCTTTCGACGCGGAGTAGGGCGAATTCGGAGCGTAGGGCGTGTTTTCGGTGAAATATCCCGTTTTGCCGAGGCTTCCGTAAACTTCGTCGGTCGATATGTGCAGGAACCGGAATCCGCTTCTGCGCTCGCCGTCCAGCGATTCATAATAGCGGCGCGCCGCCGTGAGCATCGAGAACGTGCCGTTTATGTTTGTCTCAATGAACGCTGCGGGGCCGTCTATGGAGCGATCGACATGGCTTTCCGCGGCCAGGTGGAATACTGCGTCTATGCCGTATTCGCAGAGAGTCCGATAGACGAGCTCCGTATCGCAAATATCGCCTTTGACGAAGCTCATACGTTCGCACGGAATCCCTTCGAGCGAGGCCGGATTACCTGCGTAGGTCAGCTTGTCGTAGACTACTACGTATGCGTCCTGCGAGGTCAGAAAGTGCGCCAGGTTGCTTCCGATGAACCCCGCCGCGCCTGTAAGCATGTATCGTTTTTGCGTCATGTAATTCTCACCATCTCTTAAGATGATAAATATATCGGAAGTGATTATATCATATAGAACGGCTTATAGCTGTAATTGAAGACTACTATAAAATATAATTGTCAGAGCGGCAGGACGGCAGGCTTCGCGTGTGTATCGCGCCGCGCGTCTTGATAGATTTTTCTTGCCTATAATGGAGGGATTATGATGACACATAAAATATTATTCGTCTGTCACGGCAATATTTGCCGCAGTCCAATGGCGGAGTTTGTTATGAAGGATATGGTGAGAAGGGCCGGCCTGGATGCTGAATTTGAGATCGCTTCTGCGGCGACTAGCGCGGAGGAGATTGGAAATCCCGTGCATCAGGGGACGGTCAGGAAGCTTGCGGAGCACGGTATAAGCTGCGCGGGGAAGAGGGCGCGCCGTATGACGCGGGAGGATTACGCCGTTTACGATTACCTTGTCGGGATGGACGGCGCGAATATTCATAATATAAAGCGCCTGTGCGGCGGCGATCCCGACGGGAAAATACGTCTTTTGCTCAGCTTCGCGGGGCGCGGGCGCGATATCGCCGATCCGTGGTACACCGGGGATTTTGACGCGACGTGGCGGGACGTCGGAGAGGGCTGCCGCGGGCTGCTCGATTTTCTGACTGCGGAGCGAAACTGACGAAGGCGGAAGCGATAGATTCAACGCGCGTCATAGGGTGATTTCTATATTGTACGCTTCGTCTATCAATATGATTTCTCCGCCGGCGCCGGCGTAACTTTTTATTTCTTCGAAGTTGTTTTCGATGTATTTAGGCGTCATAACGAGGCAGAAGCAGCGGATATGGCGCAGGTATTCCGCGTCGAATCCGCCGCGCCAGTCCAACGGAACGTAGCAGCCCTCCACAATCAAGCTTTGGTTGTTTTCCACTGCTGTCTTGATTATCTCGCGCACGACCGGCCAGAGGTATGCCGTGAGTTCGCCGTCGTCTTCCGGCGTTAGATTTGTGAGACCGCTTCTTATCAGCCCCATTTTGAGATGGTCTATCGATAGGTAGGGGATTTTATATTTTTCGAGCAGCCTCTGCGCGAGCGCCGTTTTGCCCGTGTGCGAGGCTCCCGTTATCAGTATTATCACGGCCGGTTATAGTTCGGCGTATTCTGGGTTTTGCCCGCAAGCGCGCTGCTCGTAGACTTTGAACGAATCGAGGTCTACGACCATGCCGTCTGTCGCTGGAACGACTTTCGTTTCAGGCGTGTCTAGGTCCTTCAGGCAGCCGGCGCATTCGCCCGATGTCAGCATCGCGCCGAGGTGTGTCAGCACGGCTGTTTTCGGGTGGATTTTTGATAGAAGTTCGCGCGCTTCAGCTATTGATATGTGGTCCAGCCGCGGTTTTTTGTCTGGGAACGTGGCGTTGATTGAGAGGAAAGCGCACGACGAGTAACGCTGGCGGAAGTACGGCATCATGCGGCTGTCGCTGATGATTCCCCAGCAGTTCAGCCCTTCCTTGCGGAAGATGTAGCCGAAGCAGTCCACGCCGTGATGAAGGTGTATTACCGGCTCGACGGCTACGCCGCTGCCGAGGTCTATCGTTCCGCCCTCCTCCGGGATTTTTGTCTTAAGTATTCGTTTCTGCGTGTATTTGAGCACTACGGGGTCGGAGCCGCGCAGCGCGTCGTCCGGCGCGACGAGTATTCCGCGCGGGTCGAAGCCGCCGTGAGTGATTCCTTCGACGACGACGTTCACGTCGGTGCTGTGATCGATATGTTTGTGCGTGAGCATCACTACGTCTGCCGAGGCTATCTCGAGTGCGGGGCGCGCCGCACAGATGTGCGCGAGGCTTCCTGGACCAGGGTCTATGACGCCCTGTACGCCGCCGTATCGGAACCAGAGGCCCCCGGTGCTTCTGAGCTGGCGTATCATGGAGAAACGCCCGCCGCTTGTTCCTATATATTTCAAAAAGTTTTGTGGATATTCAAAATTTTTTATGACTTTCATTTTTGCCGCCTCACCATCTATATTTGCCGCCGTCGGTTTTCAGCTCTTTTCTCCGCACCGCATAGTCCGGGCAGTATTTTGCGACGCGCGCCCAGAAATTTTGCGAATGGTTCATCTCCGCCATGTGGCATAGCTCGTGTATCATCACGTATTCCGAAAGCGGCGGCGGAACGAGCGCGAGGCGGACGTTGAGCGTGACGCAGCCCGATGTCGAGCAGCTTCCCCAGAGCGTCTTGGCGTTTTTGATCGAAACGCGGCGCGGCGCGGCTCCCATTTTTTTGCAGAGCGGGGGAAATTCACGCTGTATTATCTCCCGCAGCCGCAGCCTGTACCAGACCTCGAAGTTGTGCCGTATTTCTTCTGGCTCCAGCCCTTCAAATGAAATAAAGGCGCCGTCCTCGAGTTTTAATGGGTAGACGCCGCAGCGAGGCGCGAAACGCAGAGGGTGCTGATCTCCACGGTAGTAAAAAAGCTCGCCTTCAGCGTAGCTGTGTCCTATGCTCTGTCCGGCCGTCCTGCTCATGAGCTTTTTGCGCAGCTCGTCGCCGCTTTGTTCAATTACCGCGGCGAGCGATTCGCGCGGAACTCCGAGCGGCGCGGCTATGAAGAACGCGCCGTTTTCCATGCCGAGCGCGACGTTTTTTCTTCTCGTATTTCTTCTGATCTCGTATTTTATTCCGTCAATCGTGATATATTCCGTCATCGCGTCCCGCCGGCTTCCCATAATGATAGAATTATAATGCATCGCTGATGTTTCTGTCAGCGTGCCATAACGATTTACGGGGACGTGGACATGAGGACGAAAGGGACAAAGACAGCGGCGAGCGGCGCGAATGTTTGGGGATACGCGAAGCCGCCGCGCTCCGCTTTTCTGCCCGTCGGCGCCGGTGACGTGCGCGCGCGCGGGTGGGACGGAATAGAGATACTTGTGATTACTGGCGACGCCTATGTGGACCATCCCAGCTTCGGACACGCAATCATAGCGCGATGGCTTGAGGCGCACGGCTTCCGTGTCGGCGTAGTGGCGCAGCCGGACTGGCGTGGTACGGACGATTTCGCGAAGCTCGGGCGTCCGTCGCTCTGCGTCATGCTCGCGGCTGGGAATCTGGACTCCATGCTGAACCATTACACGGCGTCGAAGAAGAAGCGCCGGTCAGACGCATACACGCCTGGCGGCGAGGCCGGAAAACGCCCAGACCGCGCGACGATAGTCTACTGCAACAGGATCCGCGAGCTGTGGGGCGACATTCCGCTGATAATCGGCGGGGTGGAGGCGAGCTTGCGCCGTTTCGCGCATTACGATTTCTGGAGCGACTCGGTACGCCGCTCCATATTGGCGGACAGCCGCGCAGATCTGCTTGTTTTCGGAATGGGAGAGCTGGCCTCTCTTGAAATCGCGGAGCGGCTTGCCGCCGGGGAGCCGGTTTCGGCGCTGCGCGACGTCGCTGGGACGTGCTGGAAGACCCACGACGAGGCTCTGGCGAACGACGCTGTGAAGCTGCCGTCTTACGGCGAGGTCTGCGCTGACAAGAGAAAATTCGCCGAGGCCTTCGCGTCGTTTTACGCGGAGCAGGACGCCGTGCGCGGCAAAAGGCTCATACAGGACCAGGGCGCGTGGCATGTCGTGCAGAACAGGCCCGCGCGCCCGCTGACTCAGGCCGAGATGGATAAGGTCTACGCGCTGCCGTACACGCGCGCGTGGCACCCGGATTATGACGCCAAAGGCGGCGTGCCGGCCTTCGACGAGGTACGTTTCAGCATCACGACGCACAGGGGCTGCTTCGGCGAGTGCGGATTCTGCGCCATCGCGTCTCATCAGGGGCGCATAATACAGCGCCGCAGCGACGAGTCGATACTGCGCGAGGCCGAGATATTGACGAAAGAGCCCGGCTTCAAGGGGTATATTCACGACGTCGGCGGCCCGACGGCGAATTTTACCGAGCCGTCATGCCCCGACTCCCTGAAACGCGGCTCGTGTAAGGGGAAGTCGTGCCTATATCCAGCGCCGTGCCGTAAGCTGCGCGCCGGGCACGAAGGATATATAGAGCTGCTGCGCAAAATACGCGCGCTGCCTAAGATAAAAAAAGTGTTCATCCGCTCCGGCATACGGTACGATTATATACTTGCGGATAAAAACGGAGATTTTCTAGAAGAGCTCTGCCGCTGGCACGTCAGCGGACAGCTCAAGATAGCCCCGGAACATATAAGCCCCGCCGTGCTGAGATACATGCGCAAGCCCGGGCGCGAGGTTACGGAAGAATTCATACGCCGCTACAGGAAGGTCAACGAGAAGCTTGGGCTGAAACAGTATCTTGTGCCGTACTTCATCTCGGCGCATCCAGGCTCGACGCTGAAGGAAGCGGTCGAGCTCGCGGAGTTCATACGCGACAGCGGCCTGCGCCCGGAGCAGGTGCAGGACTTCACTCCGACGCCGGGCTCGCTCTCGACCTGCATATACTACACGGGGCTCGACCCGTTCACGATGGAAGAGGTCTACGTCCCGAAGGGGGCAGAGGAGCGTAAGATGCAGCGCGCGCTGCTCCAGTACTGGATGCCGGAGAACCGCAAATATGTCGTGAAGGCGCTAATGCGCGCGGGCCGCCGCGACCTCATAGGGTGCGCCCCGAAGTGCCTCGTCAGGCGCTGAGACAGGGCGCGAACCCGCCTATGGACAATAACGGCGATAGGTTATAAAATTCTAGCGTGCGTCATAACGTATAAGACAGTGTGAAAGGAATCTACAGGAGGTAACGGAATGAAAAAAATTATGGCATTACTGCTGGCGGTCGCCGCCCTCTTTGCGGCAGGCGCGGCTTCGTACGCGGCCGAGGACGTCGTCGGCTATGTAGACGATATGCAGGTGCTCCAGCAGTATTCTAAGTTCGAGCAGGCGCGCAAGCAGCTCAACGATCTCGGCAACAAAAAGTCCAACGCGGCCAAAGCCGCTTTCGATAAAGAGACGGACGAAAAAAAGAAGAACGAAATCGTACAGACCCTCCAGCTCGAAATGCGTGAGGAAGAAGCGAAGATCATGACGCCTATTCTCAAAGAGGTCAACGAGACTATAGCGAAGGTAGCGAAGCAGAAGGGCGTGACGATCGTCGTAAACAAGGCTCTCGTCTATTACGGCGGAACGGACCTTACTCAAGACGTCATCAACGCGCTGAAAACGAAATAACCTGTCTATTAAGACGTTCATAAATAACGTACGCCGCCCCATATAAGGGCGGCGTTTTTTGTATTTTTGCGCGCCGGCGTATAGTGCACCGTTTCCCGCCAAAATTCGACTTTCTCAGCTTTATACAAAATGCAAAAACTCGTAATAATTTTAAAAAATTGACAAATTTGGGCAGCGATGATATTCTGAGATCAGTTAGCTAAGGCTAATAAAAAAATCACGGAGGTATAGCAATGTCTCTTATTGGAAAAGAAATAGCCGACTTTACCGTAAACGCATACCACAACGACGAATTCAAGAGCATATCGAAGGCCGACGTGCTCGGCAAGTGGTCTGTCTTTTTCTTCTATCCGGCGGACTTTACCTTCGTATGCCCGACCGAGCTCAAAGACCTCGCCGACAAGTACGACGACCTGCGCGAGATAGGCTGCGAGGTCTATTCCGTATCCTGCGACACGCACTTCGTCCACAAGGCGTGGCACGACGCTTCGGATGCCGTCGGTGCCGTCAGGTTCCCGATGCTCGGCGACCCGACCGGGCAGCTGGCGCGCGACTTTGACGTTATGATAGAGGGCAAAGGTCTCGCCGAGCGCGGCACCTTCGTCGTAAACCCAGAGGGCAAAATCTGCGCCTACGAGGTGAACGCCGGCAACGTCGGGCGCGACGCCGACGAGCTCTTCCGCAAGGTACTTGCGCTTCAGTTCGTGGAGAAGTACGGAGACCGCGTCTGTCCCGCCAAGTGGGCTCCGGGAAAAGAAACTCTCAAACCCGGGATAGATCTTGTCGGCAAGCTTTAGCAGACGAGCCGCCGGGTATAACAACTGCAAAAACGGCGCCGGAGAGCCTCGCGTCCTCCGGCGCCGTTTTTTTGCCGGCGATAGTGCCGTGGATGCGTCAAATTCGAATCTGTAAGTGCTTATTTTTGTCGATATACAGTTTTAAGATGGATATAAATAAAAATAAGCGCGATTTTTTCTAAAAAAATATGCTTAGGCATTGACAATATGATGATATAGGAATATTATCTCCGCATTGAATAAACGTTATGCGCGAGGTGATGTTGATGGCAAAGGTGGAAGAAATTTTCGGGTCGATGGTTTTCAACGAGGCGACGATGAAGCAGCGTCTGCCGAAGGAGACCTATCGGGCGCTGAAAAATTCTGTTAAAGAGGGCACTCCTGTGCCGCGCGACGTTGCAAACGTCGTAGCCAACGCCATGAAAGACTGGGCGGTGGAGAAGGGCGCGACGCATTTCACCCACTGGTTCCAGCCTATGACCGGCATTACTGCCGAGAAGCACGACAGCTTTATATCGCCTCTCGACAACGGAAGCATCATAATGGAATTTTCTGGGAAGGAGCTCATAAAGGGCGAGCCCGACGCTTCGTCGTTCCCGTCTGGCGGGCTTCGCGTGACTTTCGAGGCCAGAGGCTATACTGCGTGGGACCCGACCTCCTACGCCTTTATAAAGGAAAACACTCTCTGCATTCCGACGGTCTTCTGCTCTTACGGCGGAGAGGTGCTCGACAAGAAGACGCCGCTGCTGCGCTCCATGGAGGTCATGAACACGCAGGCTCTGCGTATACTGCGCCTCTTCGGCAACGCTTCGGTCACACACGTCACGACCACTGTCGGCCCGGAGCAGGAATATTTCCTCATAGACAAGGAACTTTATAAGAAGCGCAAGGATCTGCGCTATACCGGGCGTACGCTCTTCGGCGCGAAGCCGCCTAAGGGGCAGGAACTGGACGACCACTACTTCGGCGCTATAAAGCCGCGCGTCGCGAAGTTCATGGCCGAGCTCGACGAAGAGCTATGGAAGCTCGGCATCATGGCGAAGACCGAGCACAATGAGGTCGCGCCGTCGCAGCACGAGCTCGCGCCTGTGTTCAGCGACACAAACATCGGCTGCGACCACAACCAGCTCACTATGGAGATGATGAAGAAGGTCGCGGACCGCAACGGCCTCGTATGCCTGCTCCACGAAAAGCCGTTCGCCGACGTGAACGGCTCCGGCAAACACGTCAACTGGTCGATAGCGACCGACACCGGCGTGAATCTTCTCGACCCCGGGAAGACGCCGTCGGAGAACGCGCAGTTCCTGCTGTTCCTCTGCGCCGTCATAAAGGGCGTTGACGAATATCAGGACATGCTGCGCGCGACCGTCGCGACCGCGGCGAACGACCACAGGCTCGGCGGCAACGAAGCGCCGCCGGCGGTCATATCGATGTTCATCGGCTCGGAACTCACGGAGATACTCACGGCGATAGAGGAAGGCCGCCCCTACAACGGTCGCGCCGCGAGCCACATGAACATCGGCGTAGACATGCTGCCCGTGTTCCGCAAGGACGCTACAGACCGCAACAGGACGTCGCCGTTCGCCTTCACTGGGAATAAGTTTGAATTCAGGATGCTCGGCTCGAGCCAGTCGATAGCCGGCCCGTGCATCGTCCTCAATACGGTCGTAGCCGAAGAGCTCGAACAGTTCGCCGACGCGCTCGAGGGCGCTGAGGATTTCAACGCCGCGCTCAACGAGCTTATTCGCAAGACGATCCGCGAGCATAAACGCATACTCTTCGACGGCAACGGCTACGACGATTCGTGGATAGAAGAGGCGGAGCGCCGCGGGCTGTCGAATTACCGCACTACGCCGGAAGCTATGCCTCATTATGTCGACGCGAAGAATATAGCGCTTTTCTCGAAGCACAAGGTCTTTACGGAAGTCGAGATGCGTTCGCGCTGCGAGGTGCATCTTGAGAATTATTGCAAGGTAATCCGCATCGAGGCTCTTACGATGGCGGAAATGGTTCGCAAGGATATAATCCCGGCGTCGTACACCTACCTTAAACGTCTCAGCGAGACCGCGGTGGCGATAAAGACGGCCTGCCCGGATGTAGACTGCGTGATGGAGATAAACATGCTTAAGCATCTGCGCGGCTACACCGATTCGCTTTACATGGACCTCGGCAGGCTTGACGAGGCGCTTGCCTCCGTCCCGGAGGCGGGCGAGCTTGAAAAGGCGGTTTATTATAAGGACAAGGTCATTCCGATAATGGAGGCGCTGCGCGCTGCGGCCGACGAGATAGAGAAGTTCGTCGGGGAAAAGTACTGGCCGTACCCGACTTACGGAGAGCTGCTATACAGCGTATAAAAACCCCTTACTGTGCAATGGGGCGGGGCGTTTCGGCGACGGAGCGTCCCGCCCCGCTTTTTGCGCGCTTCAGCAGAGGAGCGTGGCTTTTACGATTCGCGGCGGAGCGCCGTCAATAAAAAAGCCGCCCTATTGGAAGGCGGAGATACAAAGCCGGCAAAAACGAGGCGGCCCGCGAATCCGTGATTAAAGCGGGTTTACGGGCCGTCCTTTTTTGACCTATCGCTTTTAGCGCCGGACGTGCGGAATTTTTATGCCGAAGGTTTCAGCGGGCCGTAGAAGTACGAGGCCGTAGCTCCGCCGTCCACAAGGAAGTCCGAGCCTGTGATGAAAGCGCCCTTATCGCTCATCAGAAGCTCCGCTACGTTCGCCACCTCGTCCGCCGTGCCCGGGCGCCCCGCGGGGCATTTCGCGAACATGTTTTTATAGAAATCGCCGCGCGGGCCGTTAAACTCGTCCAGCGCGAGCGGAGTCACGATGATGCCCGGCGAGATGGAATTTATGCGCGCGCCCCTCGAGCCCCACTTGACCGCCTCGGCCATGACGCGCTTGACGTTGCAGCGCTTCGCCATCTGATAGGCGTGCAGTGTGTCGCGTATGTTTCCCGGCTGAAGCATGTCGAGCTTCAGCAGTTCTTCGGCCGGAGTGCATGCAAGCAGCTCGTCCTGCTCCGGCGTGAGGGCCGGCATCCTGTGCCCGGACTGACTTGAAATCGTTACGCCGGCGCCGCCCGCTGCGATGACCTTTCCAACCTCTTCGAGCAGGACCGCGGTCCCGTAGAGGTCTACCTTCAGTATCGTCTCTATGGAAGCCTGGCTCGGCGATACGCCGGCGGCGTTCACGAGCATTTTTATCTCGCCGTGCTTTTGCGCCTCTCCTATCAGCTTTTTGACAGAATCGCGCGACGCGAGGTCCGTTTCCATTGGCTCCGCGTCGAAGCCTGCCTCGTTCATTATCTTGGCTATCGCCTCGGCGTTTGCCGGCTTTTTGTCACCGATTATTATTTTCATGCCCGTTCCCATGCGGCGCGCGATGGCCATGCCTATCTGCCCCGCGCCCGCCAGTATCATTACTGCTTTCATGTGACGCTTCCTCCCTTATGTTCCGTCAAATATTCTTAACGCGCCTCGCCGAGGCTTTTTAACCATTCTTCGATTTTCGCGCGCGATGAAGAAACCTCTGCGCCGTGGATGGCGAGCCCTCTCTCGACCTTTGCGCCGGGGCAGAGCTTCTTCAGATCGCGCTCGCTGTTCCCCATTCCGCTTCCTTCGTTCGTGCAGAACGGCATTATACGCTTGCCGGACATGTCGTAGCGCCCGAGGAAGGCGAACATAGCCATAGGCATAGTTCCCCACCAGTTCGGATAGCCGACGAATATGTCGGAGTAGCCGTCCATGTTTTCAACGAAACTTTTCAGCTCCGGCCTCGCATTGTCTCTGAGTTCTTTCTTCGCGGCCTCCGTGCAGGCGTAGTAGTCCGCGGGATACGGCTTGACGGTCTCCACCTCGAAGAGCCTGCCGCCCGTCGCCTCGGCTATTATCTCGGCTGCGGCCTCGGTGTTGCCTTTCGCCAGGTTTTTTATTTCTCCGTTCCAGTAATTTTCTCCTTTGCGTGAGTAGTAAACTATGAGGATTTTATTCTGCATCGGTTCCGTCGCCGCCTTTCTTACGATTATTTTATGGCGGCGGCGGAATAATACAATTCCGCTGTCGAATGCGTCGGATAAGCGTTTCTTATGCGCGGGGCCCGAAAACGTGGAAGCCGGCCCCGAAGGCCGGCTTTTGCTTATTTTTGTGAGGGCGCGTCCGCTCCGCGGGCGCGTTATTCGTCTTTCTGCTTTTCGTCCTCGAAGGGTATCTTGTGCTCTTCCGCACATTCGTAGCAGATTACGACGGTTTCGCCGTTTTCGTCCAGCGCCTCGTGGAAGAGGTCGCAGCATTCGCGCAGCGGTTTCTGACATATCGCGCATCTAAGCATTTATCTTTTCGCCTCCTGTTTCTTCCGGACGGAAAATCCGAATTTTCCAAGCTCGCGGCCCAGCGCGCGGTAGCTCCCGTGGACGTATGCGACGAGGCCGGCGCGGTCCAGGCGGAGCGTGCCCCTCGCGTCGAGCAGCGATTCGTTGACGTTTACGGCGATCACCCTCGCGAGGAACATGTCGTGGCTTCCGAGCTGCAGGCATTGTTCAACGCGGCATTCTATATTCACCGGGCTTTCCGCTATGAGCGGCGCGGAGACCGCGGACGCCGGCGCTGGCGTTAGGCGGCATAGGCGGAACTTCTGCACGTCGCGCCCGGACTTCACTCCGCATAGGTCGGCGGCGCGAGTCAGCCGTTCCGTCGTGAGGTTTATAACAAATTCTCCGCTCTCTTTTATCATCGCGTGGGAATATCGCTCGGGACGGACCGACACGTACGTCATCGGCGGCTCGCTGTTTACCGTACCCGTCCACGCAGCCGTGATGATGTTCGGCTTTTCCATTGTGCCGCACGACACCATTACCGGCGGCAGCGGATAGAGCATTGTGCCGGGTTTCCACGTTAGCTTCGGCAGGGTGAATCTCTCCTTCGTCTTTTATCTGAACGGGGAATTTTTTATTCCCGCTTAGGTTATTATAGTACGTTAAGGGCTTTAGCGCTAAAATTATTCTGCGCGCGTTTCGCGCTGCGAGTTTCTGGAAAGGAAGTTGTTTCATGGCTTGTTCGGAGCTTTTTCCCGGTTTTTATAAAATAAATCTCCCGATACCGCGCGGCGGCTTCGAGTCTTTTCTCGACGGCTGGTTCATAAAGGACGAAGCGCGCGGTCAAAACATACTTGTCGAGACCGGACCGGCGAGCGCCGCGGCTGAGCTTTTCCGCAGTCTTGAAGAGCTCGGCGGCCCGAGCGTAGATTATCTGATATATACGCACATACACCTCGACCACGCCGGGGGAGCGGGGCAGTTTATACGCCGTTATGGAAAGACGAAGGTGCTCGCCCCGTCAAAGGGGCGTCCGCATCTTATAGACCCGTCGAAACTCATCGCCGGAAGCCGCGCGACGCTCGGCGGCCTGTGCGACGTCTACGGCGAGCCGCTTCCCGTTCCGGCGGAGAATATGCTCGGCGACGGCGACGAAATACCCGGGCTGACTGTGATAGACACTCCGGGCCACGCTCCGCACCACAGCTCGTATATTTACGAACTCGGCGGGCGCAGGATACTCTTCGCCGGCGAGGCCGCTGGCTGCTGGTTCCGCCTCGAGGACGGAAGTTATTTCACGCGCCCGGCGACACCGCATAAATTCTATTACGACACGGCTATGGCGTCGCTTGAAAAGCTGCATGCGCTGGACGATATAGACATGGTATGCTTCCCGCATTCCGGCTGGCTCGCTGATGCTCGCCCGGCCTTCGAGCGCGCGAAAAAACAGATGGAGCTGTGGCTCGAGATACTTTCCGCGCTCCCGCCCGAAGCCGGACGCGAAGAGGCGGCCGCAGAGCTTTTGAAGAAAGATCCCGTTATGGCGAAGCTAAAAAAGCTGCCCGAGAACGTCAGAAAAAGGGAGTCGTTCTTCATTGGGCAGTCGGCTAACGGCTATCTCGGCTGGATACGGAGAACCGCGGCCGCGCGGTAAACTGCGAAAGGATTGGTACATTTGGGAAAAGATAAAAGCATGGGCGGCGTTGAAAGCCGCGACCAGTGGGGCAGCCGCTGGGGGTTCATCATCGCCTGCGTCGGCTCCGCCGTCGGCATGGCGAACGTCTGGGCTTTTCCTTACCGCGCCGCGAGGTACGGCGGCTCGTCGTACCTCATACCATATATAATCTGCGTCGTTGTGCTGGGCTGCACTGGCGTCGTCTCCGAGATAGCCTTCGGGCGCTGGGGGCGCAGCGGCCCGTACGCGACGTTCCGCAAGGCGCTCACTGAGCGCGGCAGGCCCTTCAAAAATATCGGCATCATCCCCGTCTTAGGTTCCTTCGCGATGGCTACCGGCTACGCGATAATAATGGGGTGGGTGCTGCGCTATCTCTGGGGTTCGCTTTCGGGCGCCATGTTCGCGGCAGAGGACGTCGGAGCATATTTCGGCGCGATATGCGGCGACTTCGGCAGCTTCGGCTGGCACATGCTCGCCCTCGGCCTCGGCTTCGCGATGGCTACGGCCGGAATATCCAAGAGCATCGAGCGAGTCTGCAAGGTTATGATGCCGCTCTTCTATGTAATGTTCATCTATATGGCTGTGCGCGTCGCCATGATGCCAGGCGCGTCCGAGGGCTACAAGTATCTCTTTATACTTCCCGACACGGCGCACCTGCTTGATCCAGAGACGTGGATTTTCGCGCTCGGGCAGGCCTTTTTCTCGCTCTCGCTCGCGGGCAACGGGACGATCGTCTACGGCTCGTACCTCGATAAGAAAGAAAACGTGCTGTTCTGTTCCATGAACATCGCGGTATTCGACACGCTTGCGGCCATGCTCGCCGCGATAGTCGTCATTCCGGCGGTATTCGCCTTCGGCCTCGACCCTGCCTCCGGGCCGCCGCTCATGTTCATAACCCTGCCGATGATTTTCCGCGAAATGACGGGCGGCGCGATGTTTGCGATAATATTCTTCGCAGCGATACTTTTCGCTGCCGCCACATCGCTCGTGAATCTCTTTGAAACTCCGATAGAGATGATACAGGAACGTTTCCGCCTCTCGCGCCCGCGCGCGGTCGGCCTCGTCATAGCGGTCTCTGCGCTCTGCGGAATCTTTCTTGAAAACGGAAACGTAATCGGTGAATGGATGGACGTCGTGTCGATTTACGTCTGTCCCGTCGGCGCTTTCATAGCGGCCTTCATTTTCTACTGGATAATGGGGCCGCGCTTCGCTGAGAAACAGATCGGCCTAGGAAGAAACGGCGCGGTTCCAGCGTGGCTGATGCCGCTCGGCAAATATCTCTACTGCGGCATAGCGCTGCTCGTACTGGCGTTAGGCATAATGCTCGGCGGCATAGGCTAATACAGGAGGATTGTGATATGAACGAAACATCGCTCGCCGCGATAAAGGCGATGCAGCTCGGAGAAATAACGGAACACGTGATATACGGCTACATGGCGCGCCGCGTAGGCGGCGATAACGGGAAAACGCTCGCGCGCATAGCGGCCGAGGAAAAACGGCACGCCGAGATATGGAGCGGCTTCACCGGCGAAATGCCGAAGCCCAATCTCGTCAAGGTCACGCTTTACAGACTCTGCGGCCTGATCTTCGGACTCACCTTCGTCATAAACATGATGGAGACGGGCGAGCAGAAGGCCCAGGCTGAATACGCAAAAATCGCGGAGGCCGCTCCGGTGGCGCTCGACATATTCAAACAGGAAGAAGAACACGAACAGGCGCTCATCGCGATGATAGACGACGAGCGGCTCCAGTACATCAGCTCGATGGTACTCGGCATCAACGACGCTCTCGTCGAGCTGACCGGCGCGCTCGCCGGCTTCACATTCGCGCTCGGCGACTCAGCAGTGATCTGCATGGCCGGGTTCATCACGGGCAGCGCCGCGACTCTGTCGATGGCGGCGTCGGAGTACCTCTCGAAGAAAAACGACCCGTCCGAGAAACAACCGCTGAAAGCCGCAGTCTACACCGGCCTCGCCTACATGTTCGCCGTCTGTATGCTGCTCGCCCCGTACGCGTTGATTCCCTCGCCTCTCGTAGCGCTCGGCGGATGCCTGCTCAGCGCCGCCTTTGTTATATTCATCTTCACCTTCTACGTCTCCGTAGTGCGCAAAGAGCCGTTCGCTCCCGCCTTCCGCGAGATGATATGTATCAGCTTCGGCGTCGCCGCCGTCTCGTTCGTCATCGGCTGGGGCGCGCAGCGGCTGCTCGGAATTTCGATGTAATAGGGGAAGACGAACTAAAAGACGCGCCGCGGCGTGAATACGGGGACGATGCTGGCGATTCAGGAGATAACGCTTACATGGGGCAAAGATGAACGGGGCGGACGAAACGCTGCAACGCGCGCGCGTTTTCTTCGTTCTTACGCCGAGGCGCCTGTGCCGGCGCACTATGCGGCGGCCGTATTCAGACGCGCCTTTTTTCAGGATAGTGATGAACTCTCGGACGCGGCCCGCCGGCTGCGCGTGCGCGGCGCGTTGGACGGCGAGACGCTGGAAAAGCGCATTCGCCGTATGAAGAAGCTGCACGTAAGCCTATACGCTTCATTAGACGATATAAAGGCGACGGGGCTCTCCGTGGAGCGCTTCGGAGATTCTTACTCCGTCTGCTTCTTCTGGGACGAGAGCCGCTGCGGAATGCCGGTCCGACGCGGCTCAAACAAAGATTACAACAATCGCGAATCGCCTCTGTGCGGCAAGGACGTTTTGAACGAAAGGGCGTTTATATTGTCTGCGGAACAATACGGACGAATAGTCTGGAACGAGCGCCTGCGCGACGCGGACACCGGAGGCTGGTTCTACCGACTTCATATTTACAATTTGTTCCACGCCCCGCGCACTTTCGCCGGCTCGGAGTTCGTCTCTCGCAAACCGGACTTCCTGTATGAGCAGCTGGCCCATCTGAATTGACTAAAAACGGGTCAAAACTGCTCGTGCATAATGCCTTCCAATAAAAATCCCCCGCGTTGAGCGGGGGATTTCGCGTAGCTTTTTATTTCCGCTTGTTACTTCGCGGCTTTCTTTTCCGTGATGTACTTGTCGATCGCGACGGCGGCCTCTTTGCCCGCGCCCATAGCGAGGATGACGGTGGCCGCGCCGGTTACGATGTCTCCGCCGGCGAATACGCCGGGGACGGAGGTCGCGCCGGTTACGGGGTCGGCCTCGATGTAGCCCCACTTGTTGAGCTTCATCTCGGGGAAGGTGGAGAGAAGGACCTTGTTGGAACCCTGTCCGATGGCTTCGATGGCGCAGTCGGCTTCGATGAAGAACTCGCTTCCCTCGACGGGGACGGGGCGGCGGCGTCCGGAAGCGTCGGGCTCGCCGAGCTCCATCTTGATGCACTTGACGCCCTTGAGCGAGCCGTTGCCGTCGTCGACATATTCGGTCGGGTTCGTGAGCCAGTTGAAGACGATGCCCTCTTCGACGGCGTGATGATACTCTTCGATACGCGCTGGGAGCTCTGCGAGCGAGCGGCGGTAGACTACCGTCACTTCTTCCGCGCCGAGGCGCTTCGCGGAGCGCGCCGCGTCCATAGCGACGTTGCCGCCGCCGATGACGACGACCTTATGCGCCTTCTTGGCGGGCGTGTCGAACTTCGGGAACTCGTAGCCGTGCATGAGGTTGATGCGGGTAAGGTACTCGGAAGCGGAGTAGACGCCGTTGAGCGTCGTTCCTGGGACGCCCTGGAAGTGCGGTGCGCCGGCTCCGACCGCGATGTAGCAGGCGTCGTATTCCTGCATGATCTCCTGCATCGTTATCGTCTTGCCGACGACTACGTTGGTCTCAATGTCCACGCCGAGTTTCTGCATGGCTTCGATTTCCATTTTAACGATTTTCTTCGGAAGACGGAACTCGGGGATGCCGTAGATAAGGACTCCGCCGGCGGCGTGGAGGGCTTCGAATATCTTGACTTCATACCCCATCTTCGCGAGGTCGCCCGCGACTGTGAGGCTCGACGGGCCGGAGCCGACGACGGCCACCCTGCCCTTTTTCTCGCCTTCATAGGGCTTCGCTTCCATGTTCTCCTGCGCGTACTTCCAGTCGGCGACGAGGCGCTCGAGCTTTCCTATAGCGACGGGCTCGAAGTCCTTCATCTTGCCGACGGTGCACTTGCCCTCGCACTGCGATTCCTGCGGGCAGACGCGGCCGCAGACGGCGGGAAGGTTCGTGTACTGATCCATTATCGCGGCGGCGCCGGCCATGTCGCCCTCTTTGATGCACTTGATGAAAGCCGGAATGTCTATCTTAACTGGGCAGCCCGCGACGCATGGCTTCGTCTTGCACTGGAGGCAGCGTCCTGCTTCGGTCCGTCCCTCTTCGAGCGTGTAGCCGAGGCAGACTTCGCCGAAATTGCTCCTGCGGATTTCCGGGTCCTGCTCTTTAATGGGGGTCTTCCACTTCGAGAATGTTACAGCCATGTCTCTTCACCTACTTCTTCAATGTACTTGTCCATAGAAATCTTTTCCTCGTCCTTGTACTGGCGCATGCGGCTCATAAACTCGTCCCAGTTGACCTTGTGTCCGTCGAACTCGGGGCCGTCGACACAGGCGAAGAATATCTTGCCGTCGACCGTGACGCGGCAGCAGCCGCACATTCCGGTGCCGTCCACCATGAGCGGATTGAGCGATACCCATATCGGGAGGCCTAGCTCTTTCGCGGCCTTCGTACCGAACTTCATCATGATGGATGGGCCGATGCACCAGCAGCGGTCTACCTTCTCTCCGCGTTCGATTACGAGCTTCATAGCGTCGGTGACTACGCCCTTCATGCCCTCGGAGCCGTCGTCGGTCGTGACGATGAGTTCATCGGAATACTTGGCGCACTCTTCTTTCATGACGACGAGGCTCGAGGTGCGCCCGCCGAGGATCGTGATGACCTTGTTGCCCTGCAGCTTGAGGGCCTTGATGATCGGGTAGAGTGCCGCTATTCCGACGCCGCCGCCGACCATGAGGACCGTGCCGTATTTCTCGACTTCGCTGGGCGTGCCGAGCGGGCCTGATATGTCTAGGATCGCGTCGCCGGGTTCGAGGCGCGAAAGAGCCGCAGTGGACTTGCCGACGACCTGGAAGACGAGACGGATCTGTCCCTTTTCCTCGCAGTGGTCGGCTATGGTGAGAGGAATTCTCTCGCCAGTTTCGTTCACGCGCAGAACGACGAACTGCCCGGCCTTCGCGTGGCTTGCGATGCGCGGAGCTTCGACCCACATATCGAACTCCTTAGGCGCGATCTTCTGCTTTGATACTATTTTGAACATGACGTACCTCCTTAAGAGTGTAAGAGCAAAATACCCACGATTATCCTCATTTTCACAAACTTATATAAATTTAGCGCAATTCCTTGATTTTGACAATGTGCATTAGCATAAATGAGCCAATCGACTATAAAATAATTTGCAATATTTCGATATCTGGATAATTTTTCGTAGTTTTTTCATCCCGTGCGTGCCATTTTGCCTGCCGCAGGTTATAATGGTTTCAGAATGACTCGTAAGGAGTGGATGAAAATGGAAGTAAAAGTGTATTCGACGCCTTCCTGCCCGTGGTGCGTAAGGGTAAAGGAATACCTCTCCGGCCTCGGAGTGCCCTATACGAACGTGAACATAGCGGAAGACAGGGCCTCGGCCATGGAGCTCGTCAAGAAGACGAAGCAGATCGGTGTGCCGGTGACTTTCATCGGAGATAAATTCGTCGTCGGCTTCAACGAGCCGGAGCTTGAGGCGCTGCTTAAGGAGAACGGGCTTATAGCGTAGCTTTTTGTCCCGCGTGGCGTGAAAAAATTCCCAATAGGGTATATTATAATGACGGCGCGGCGTTTGACGCGCCGTCATTCGCTTTTTGCAAAATACAGACGGAAAGAGGCCGGTGATAACGATGGATAAAATTTCATTCTCCTTCGGCGCGGCGTTCGGCCGAAGCGCCGCGGATTGGTGTTCGCTCCGCGCGAAGTACGAGGCGGCGGCGCTCGAGGCGCAGAGCTGGATCAACGGGACGCCGTTCGGGACGGAGGGCCACGGCTGGATGGCACTGCCCGATTGTTCCGTCGCCCAGGTCGACGAGACCGCGGAATGGCTGCGCGGCTATGACAGCGTCATTCAGGTCGGCATAGGAGGCTCGGCTCTCGGCAACCTGATGCTTAATCAGGCGCTTCTCGACGGCTTTTACAACGAAACTGAGGCAAAGCCGAAGTTCTACCTCGCGGACAATCCGGACCCGGACAAGACGCGCTCGATATGGGAGCGTGTGAAGGACGGAAAGGTCGCGCTCGTCGGAGTCAGCAAGTCGGGCTCAACGGCGGAGACTATGACGCAGTTCCTATGGTATCGCGACGAGATGCTGAAGAAGGGGCAGAGCGACAGAGATATACTCGTTATCACCGACCCTGAAAAAGGCATCTTCCGAGCTTTCGCTAAAGATTCCGAATGCCGCGTTATGGAGCTTCCCGCCTCAGTCGGAGGACGCTACTCGGTGCTTTGTCCGGCCGGGCTCGTCACGGCCGCAGCTCTCGGCATAGACGCCGCGGCGCTGCTGCGCGGCGCCGGCGCTATGCGCGATTTCGTATCCAAAGAGACGGACTTCGCCAAAAACCCGGCCATGCGTCTCGCCGCTCTGCACATGACGCACGCCGAGGAACGCCGCCCGATGTCAGTTCTCATGCCATATTCAAGCAAAATGGCATACTTCGCGGAATGGTACGCGCAGCTCTGGGCCGAGAGCCTGGGCAAAGAAGGCAAGGGGACGACGCCCGTCCGCGCGCTCGGCTCCATAGACCAGCACTCGCAGGTGCAGCTTTACACAGAAGGCCCCGACGATAAATTCTTCACGCTCATCAGCATAAAGGATCACGGCCCGGAAGCCGTAGTGCCTAACATAGATCACGAAGCGCTGAAGCCGCTCGAATATCTCAACGGTCAGGGTATAGGCGCGATGCTGAACCTCGAAGCGAAGAGCACCGCCGCCGCGATAGTCAAGGCTGGTCGCCCGCTCGTCTGGATAGAGCTTGAAAAGCTCGACGAGGAGACCGTCGGCGCGCTCGTCTTCTTCTACGAATACCTTACGGCGCTGACGGGCCGGATGATGGGCGTCAACCCGTTCGACCAGCCCGGAGTGGAGCAGGGCAAAAAATATACCTACGGCCTGATGGGCCGCTCCGGCTATGAAAAAGACGCCGAAGAAGTCGGCGAGTGGTTCGCGAAAATCACCGCTGACAGCGTCGAGGCGGTTTACAAGGAACTACGAGCCGGCGACGAAACGGGGATTGGAGACCGCAAATAAAGGCAGCGTATCGGGCACCGGGAAGGCGCGAGATATTCAGCCGGTTTTGTTGTCCCTGAACCCCAAAGGAGTCTGCACTTTGGCGCACGACTTTGCTTGCAAAGCATAGCGCGTTATGCGTTCTCCCGGCATCTCTGCGAAGACGCAGGTGCCGCCGGGGACTGCAAACAGATTTGAAGCGGCCGGAAAACAGGGCTGTAATTGCGCGGCATGAGACTCCATAAACGCTGGGCTTGTCTCATCAGCAGACAGTGCGTACATGAAAGCCCTCGTACCGTACTGCGACGGACTTGGGAATAAAATGTCCAGAACTTGTGGACGTACTCTTACAAAAATTGAAATAGGCGGGAGGACATTTTAAGGTTTTCCCGCCTAGTTTGCCCATCGGCACGGAAAGGCGAGCCAGCCGGCGGCGGCACATGAAATGCGCCCTGCCTCTTGCCGTTGGCTGGCTCGGCTGGCTTCGTTATTTCACTGGTGAATAATACTTAGAGCATTATTGTGTGATTTTTTATTTGTTTAATCGTTTGACCGGCATAGACATCACATCAGTAAAATGCTTACGTAAAATCTCTATAAATAGCGCACCCTTAATAAATGGTTTAAGATTACTTGCTGCAATCTCAAAATATTGGGAATAACTCCAATCTAGCACATCTTCACCGCACCAGAAACCAAACAGTTCAGCCGCCAAATCCATCTGCTGGCTGGATAGGGACTTCCACATAATCTGTAACCGAAGGCGGTCGCAGTTTTTTTCGAGCTGTTCGGCGCGGATGTTCTGTTGAGCAAAATCATGTACATTTGTCCAATACTGTTTCAAATCAATATGATTGGAGAAAAGGATGCTGCAATCAATGTAGGAAAATATCTCTGCCATACAGAGGATGCGCCGCCGGTGAAATGCCTCCATTTCCCGTTCCAACCCTTCAGCCCGGTTTATTTGATGTCTCTCCCTGCAAGCGTAGGCTTCATTTTCCATCGCTTGGAATGCTTCATCGACTTTCTTTGCAATAGTAAACATTTGGATTTCATCGGCATTATTGCGTTTTCGAAGGTTGTTCCAACTATCCTGCTCTAACTTATCTTCTTTGGAATAGCAGACCGGGCATATAGCCTGTACAGGCACGATTTCTCTTGCCAAACAGTAGGGACAAAGGATTCTTGTTTTTGTGCTCAATGTCGTCACCTCCGTGGATTTTGTGGATTTTATATTTTGATTTGTCAATTTCTTGTTTTTTCACGCTTCGGGTTGAGGGGGGCAGCGAGTCCGACTTCTGTGCAAGCATTTTTCAACCGCTTTTTCTTCTTCGGGCAGCTTCTCAAAATGCAATTTATGAAAATATAAAAATAGCCATAGCAGAGCGGCCGCTATTTGCCGCGCGGTTATTTTTGAGTCAAAAGCTTATTTTACGCGTTTCAGTCCGAAATTTTCAGCCTGATGAAGTCGCCCGTAAGATTCCAGCTTTTTTCTATGATGTTCGCCGTTTCGCCGGGCTGCATCCATGGGAGCATGTTGGCGATGCCGAAGGCGTCGACTATCGTGATGAATCTTTCTCCGCTGTCGTTGATGTAAAGGTATACGCCCTCGGGCTGCTGTTTCGCCATTTATCGCGCCTCCAAACTTCGTCTGCCGATAATTATACTACACACGGATTTCTTTTGAAAAAGCCGGCCGGCGCTTGCGCTTCATCGGAGAGGACGTCTTCGGCGCGCAAGTTTACTATATGAGCCGTTCATATATTATAATTTATATGCGAGATAAAGTTTGTTGAAATTTTTGCGGGCGCATAGAGCCGCCGGCTGGTGGTGACATGAGGATGGTCTCAATAGTATGGATAGTGTTCGTTCTGCTTATAGCGGCCCCAGGCATAATCGTGCGCGTGTTCTTCAGGGGAGGGAGGCGCTGACGTGCCGCCGCTCGCGTATTATCTCGCGGCTTTCGCCGTGTATACCATATCGATAATCCTTCTTACGGGGCAGTCTTTCCCGATGAAGGAGAGCGTCAGGTCGTTCTATCTTGGCAACCGCGCAGTTCCGCTGTGGCCTACTGCGGCGACTTTCTGCGCGACGTGGATCAGCCCGCTTTCTCTCGTCGGCTTCAGCATGTGGTATTACCGCGATGGATGGGTGGCATTCTGGTCGTCGGTCAACGGCTGGATGCTCGGCTTTCTCTTTTTCCCGTTTATTGTGAAGCGTCTGCGCATGGCGCGCGTCATGTCGATGCCTGAGTGGCTCGAGAAGAGCTGCGGCGACGTGCGCGTGCGCCGGCTCGCGGCGGCGGCGATGATTTTCCTCTACACTGTGTACCTCGTCATTCAGTTCCGCGCATTCGGCGTCATAGTCTCGTATATGCTTCAGATACCGCAGGGGTTCGCATCTACGTCGCTTATTTATCTTTTCGTGCTTTATACGACTTTCGGCGGCTATCCGTCGGTGGTCCGCAGCGATTCACTGAATCTTCTGCTGATAATCATAGGCGTGAGCGCTGCCGCTTACTTCGCTTTGCCCGGCGGCTTCACTTTGTCCGATGCCGCCGAGGTGCTGCGGAGCGAAAGTCTGCGCTCGCCGCCGGAGACTATGAGCGCGGCTGAAATTTTTTCAAGCTTCGCGGTCATGCTCACGTGGGGCTTCGGCGTCGCTGCCAACCCTCAGTACGCCGTTAGGATCATCGCATGCCGGAGCCGCCGCGAAGCTTTCCGTCTGCTGTCGGCCGCGCCCTATATAATCGGGTGGATATATCTGTGTGTGAGCTTTTTCGTCATGGTCTGCCGCGTCTGTCATCCCGACATCGGCGTCATGGAGGAGACGCTCGGATTTGCCGTTCTTGGGCAGTTTCTGCCGCCTTTTGCGAGTATGCTTCTTCTGGTATGCGTCATAGCTTCCGCCGTGAGCACGGCGAATTCGCAGCTTTTGCTCGCGGCCTGCTCGCTCTGCTATGATCTGTTTCCGAGGCGCGCGCCGCGCGGCGGCGTTTTCGGCGATGAACGCTTTTTGATCGCGAACCGCGCCGCAGTCACGGTGATAGCCTCGGCGGCTCTGCTGCTCGGCACGGCGGAGCTTCCGGGCTATATGAGGCTCGGTTCGATAAGCTGGACGCTCGTCGCCATTTTGTATTTTTACCCGCTTTTTACGCCGCGTCTCGTCGTCCGTGAGATTCTGTTCTCTGTGCTTTTGTGCGCCGTCGCGGCTCAGCTTTTTCTTATTTTCGTATTCGGCCTTGAGCCGGAGTACGCGATGCTCGCGGTGATGGCGGGCGAGGGTCTGGTATTCGCGCTGCGCCGCCGCGCGCGGGAGGCCTCCGATGTTTAGACGCATAAGCCTCGAAAGCCTTATGAAATGGATATTCCTGCTGATCGCTCTTTCTACGGCGGTTCTGATTCTCGGCACGCGGCTTTATCAGAGTTACGCGCAGAAGCGGGAGTCGGCGGCGGCCTCAGCCGAACGTCTCGTGAGGCTGCTAGATATGTACGACATCAATTATTCCGAGGCGGTAATCCTTGAGGAGCTCGGGCCGTACTGGCGTCGGTGCGCCGCGGGCGAGCCCCCATCGCTGACGGTCGAGAGCGGAGGGAGGTATTACGGTTTCGTCCCTGCGCCCGAGGCGATCTACTCCGATATGGTGGAGGAGGAGCGCTATCTGATACTCGTCGGCATACTCGGCCTCATCGTCGCCGTCGAGCTCGCCGTGTTTCTCTCGTACATACTTACGCGCCCGCTCAGGCGGCTCACGCGTATGTGCAGGGAGATTGCGGACGGCAAGCCGGTGCGCGCGCCGCTGGCGCTTTTGTCGCCGTCGGAGTTTTACGAGCTTACCGCGAGTTTCAACGATATGTCGGCGCAGCTTGAGCGGTGGCGCGAGGTGCAGCGGCAGCTCAGCAGGATGGACAGACTTGCGGCCCTCGGAGCGATGATTTCCAGCCTTTCTCACGAGATACGCAATCCGCTCGCGAGCATGAGGATTCAGGCAGATTTGCTGCGTGACGGGATAGAGCGGTTCGCGTCCGGCGATTTCAGCGGCGAAGACATTGGCGACGCGGAGGAGCAGATAAAGGTCCTCGGCGAGGAGATAGACAGGCTGAACAACATCGTCGTGCAGCTTCTGTCCTTTGTCAGGCCGCGTCCCGCAGTGCTGACGCCGACGAAGCTCGACGCGCTTCTGCCGTGGGCCGGCTCAATGCTAGGCGCGCAGGCGCGGAAGCACGGAGTTAGACTGACGCTCAAAAGCACGGAGCCAGACGTGACTGTGATGGCGGACGGAGAGTCGCTGCGGCAGATTGTGATGAATCTCGCGCTCAATTCCATTCAGGCGATGGAGGAGGGCGGCGGAAGCCTCACCGTTTCCGTCGGGCTTTCGCCGCCCTCGGCCGGCGGCGGCGAAAGGGGCGTGATCACCGTCGCGGATACCGGCGGCGGCATACCGAGCGGGATAGAGCACAGGATATTCGACCCGTTCTTCACGACGAGGAAGGACGGCACGGGGCTCGGGCTCAGCATCGTACAGAGGATAACGGAAAATCTTGGCGGCGAGCTGTCGCTTGAGAACAGCGGCGGCGGAGCTGTATTCAGAATATATTTCAAGCTTGCGGAGCGGAGGATGGAACAATGAGCATCTGGATAGTAGACGACGAAACGAACCTCGCTAACGGCCTCAAACGCGCTTTTGAAAGAAAGGGCTACGACGTTGAATGTTTTTCCGGCGTGAGGGAGCTATACGACGCGCTGAACGTTTCTATACCGTCGCTGGTGTTCCTCGACCAATGCCTTCCCGACGGGAACGGGCTGGACGCGCTGCCTGCGGTGCTGAAGGCAGCGCCGCGCTGCAAGGTAGTAATGATGACGGCATTCGGCGATTCGAGTCTGATAGTAAAAGCGATCAGGCAGGGCGCGTACAATTATCTCGACAAGCCGTTTCCGCTGGACGCGGCGATGAACATGGCGGAACACGCTTTCGAGTCTATACGTCTGCGCAGTATGAGCGCCCCGGCCTACTGCGACAGCAATCTGCTGGGCTCGTCCCCCGCGATGATGAAGGTGCGCGACGCACTGCTCAAGGTCGCGCCGTATCAGGAGACGACAGTGCTGCTGACCGGCGAAAGCGGGACCGGCAAAGAGGTCGCGGCGCGGATGCTGCACAGCGCGTCGGGCTGCAAAGGCGAGTTCGTCGCGGTCAACTGCTCCGCGATACCCGAAGCGCTGCTCGAGGCGGAGCTTTTCGGCTATATGAAGGGCGCGTACACGGGCGCGGATTCCGACAAGCCCGGGCTTATCGAGGCGGCGGGCGGCGGAACGCTGTTTCTCGACGAGATAGGCGACCTGCCGCTGTCTCTTCAGGCAAAGCTCTTCCGCTTTATGGATCAGCGCACGGTCCGCCCGATAGGCGGGACGAAGGAGAAGAAGGTCAATCTTAAGCTGATATGCGCGACCTGCCTCGATCTTGAGAAAAAGGTGCGCGACGGCAGCTTCCGCAAGGACCTGTATTTCAGAATATCCGTCATACCGCTCAGGCTCCCGCCGCTTCGCGAACGCGGCGGCGGAGATATCGCCGAGCTTGCGGCCTATTTTCTGGAAAATATATCCAGGCGTATGAACAAGAGCGCGCCGGAGCTCACCGACGAAGTGCGCGAGGCGTTTGCGAGCTATCCGTGGCCCGGCAACGTGCGCGAGCTGCGCAACACGATAGAGAGGATTCTGATACTCCGCAGCCCGGACTCCCCGTTCGTGCGTCTCGCAGACCTTCCCGCCGAAATGCTCGAGTGCGGCGCTCAGCCTGTTTCCGGCGGCGCCGAGCGGCGCGGCGCCGGGGTGTCTCTCGGGGAGACGCTCGACGGCGTCGAGCGGCGGCTTATTACCGAGGCTCTTTCGAAATGCGGCGGCAACAAGACTCAGGCGGCTGCCGAGCTGGGCATTTCGCGCTTTTCTCTCATAAGGCGGATGCAGAGGCACGGCCTTGAATGAGCTGAAACTTTTACGCTCTATATACGGCGCGCCGAAAGCTTCAGTGACGCCGAAGCTTTTCCACGGCGCGAACCTTCTTCTGACGCCGCTCGCGGGGCTGACGGAGGCGTGCCGTATGCTGGCGGACGGCAATATGTTCATATCATTCGCGCCGCCGCGCAATTTTTCCGAGCGGATAGAGAACGCGGCGGAATTCTATGAAAACATCCCGGCTCTTCCGTCTATGGACGAGTCGCTATATCCGCAGGTGTGCGGCTGCCCCGGCTACGCCGGTGTGCGGCAGCGCGCGCCGGCGGGCTTCTGGTGCTCGCTGCTCGGGCCGGAAGGTTATCTGAACTGTACGCCGGATCAGGCGGCGGAGCTATCGGGGCTCGGCTTGCGCGAGACGCTGGCGTTTATAGAAAATCTGAAAAATCACGTCGAACCGCCTGGGCTCTTCGCCTCAGGCCTCGCCGAATCGCTCACGATACAGCTCCGGCGCGCGGGACTTGAAGGCAGCGCGGCTTGGTTTCTTATCACGGAGGGAAGAGACGCTCTCGCAGATGAAAAGCTCGCTGAGTGGCGCGTTTCGCGCGGCGTCGGCGAAAGCGTCGTTGACGAGGCGATGCGCGTGCTGCGCGCCCTTGACCCGGCACCAGGCAGAAATTTTTCGCAGCCGCGTTACATTGCGGCAGACGTCGAGTTTTCCGTCTGCGGCGGTGAGGTCGAGCCGCGCCTTATAACAGGCAATCTGCCGTCGCTCGAAGCTCATTTCGCCGAGTTCGGCCTCGCGCGCGGCGAAGCTCCGAGCGAGCGCTGGATGCGCGGCGAGTGGAGCGTTGCCCGCCGCGCGCTGAAGCTTCTCGGCCTTCGCTGCCGCACGGTCATGCGCCTGTCGCTGTACATAGCGTCAAAGCAGCGCGAAAAGATCCTCGACATGAGCCTGCCGCCGAAGCCGATGACCTACGCGGAGGCCGGCGCGGCCCTTTCTCTCCATGCTTCAACGCTGCACCGCTGCGCAAAAAACACGTACTGCATGATAAACGGGCGCTGCTTTCAGATGAGCGCTTTTTTCTCGCGCGCCTCCGCCGCCGACAGAAAAATGAGCGTTTCCGAACTGCGCGCCCGAGTAGCTGAGCTTCGCGCGGCAGGCATGACGAACCGCGCCATCGGAAAGCTGCTCGGCGTTCCGGAGCGCACGGCCGCATACCACGCCCTGAAGTCCGGAACGTCACGCCGGCGCTGACGCTTCGCCCTCTTTCGCCTTCTTTTTGCCTTTTCGGTTGCGTATTTTCCGGTCTTGTTCCGTATGTGCGGAGCCGCTCGTACATCCGCCCTATTCGCGTGCGATTGCGCACGCCGTGCGCGGCGTGCGTTAGGCGCACTATGCTCAGCGCGCACGCCGGCGCGGCGGCATCGCGAAAAGCCAGTTCCCGAGCCGCTCCGCCGTTTTTACACCGGCCACTTGATTTCGGCAACTTTTTTGCATGTATATAGGCGAGGGTTAATCATCCATCATCCACAGGAGGTATGAAAAATGGGCGAGAAGAAAGAATCTGCGGTAAGCGTACTTATTGGGGCGGCGTTCCTTATGGCGACGTCAGCCATCGGGCCTGGGTTCCTGACTCAGACGACGGTGTTCACGGACAAGCTGAAGGCTGCGTTCGCCTTCGCGATAATCGTATCTATCCTTATCGATATCATCGTGCAGCTCAACATCTGGCGTATCCTCGGCGTCTCCGGCAAACGCGCGCAGGACGTCGCGAACGAAGTTTTCCCTGGGCTCGGTTATTTCCTCGCGATACTCGTGGCAATAGGCGGACTTGTATTCAACATCGGCAACGTCGGCGGCGCGGCGATGGGGCTTAACGTCATCTGCGGGATACCGCTCGCCCCGGCGGCGATCATAAGCGCGCTCTGCGCGATCGTGCTCTTTGTAAGCAAGGAGGCCGGCAAGGCTATGGACACCTTCACAAAAGTCCTCGGCATCATCATGCTCGTAATGGTCGGCTTCATGGTGGTCAAGACACAGCCGCCTGTCGGACTGGCGCTGAAGGAGACTGTGCTCCCGTCGCAGATAGACTGGCTTACTATATTGACGCTCGTCGGCGGCACGGTCGGCGGCTATATAACCTTCTCCGGAGCGCACAGAATCATTGACGCGAACATTACGGGAATCGAAAACCTCGACAAAATATCCAAAGGCTCGATTTCAGCCATCGGCATCACCGGCCTCATGCGCTACCTGCTCTTCCTCGCCATTCTCGGCGTCGTAGCCGGCGGCGCGCAGCTCGACCCGGCCAACCCGCCTGCGTCGGCGTTCAGGATAGGCGCAGGCGAGCTCGGCTACCGCATATTCGGCGTAATACTATGGTGCGCCGCTGTAACGTCGGTCGTCGGCGCTTCATATACGTCGATTTCCTTCCTGCGCACGCTCTTCGCGCGTGTCGAGGCCAAGCACCGCTGGTGGATAATCGGCTTCATCTGCATTTCGACTGCGATATTCACGACGCTTGGAAATCCAGTCACGCTGCTCATATTCGCCGGCTCCGTCAACGGCCTGATACTGCCGATTTCGCTCGGCGCTATACTGCTGGCTGCGCACAAGACGAAGATAGTGGGCGAAGGCTACAAGCACCCGATGATACTGACGGCGCTCGGCTGGGTCATGGTCGCCTTTACGGCGTGGATGGGCGCAAGGTCGCTGACCGGGATAATGCAGCTTTTCTCGTAAGAGGCGCGGAGGCGTTAAAATAATGGATAAGCTGAAATTTTACTCGCGAAAGAGGTGACCGCTTTGGCGATATACATCGACGAACCTAAATTTCTGGCTGCGGGGGAGTCATGCGTCGTAGTCGAGTTCGCCGACGAGATCAGCCGGGAGGCGAACGACGCGGTGACGGCGCTGGCGAAGCACATGAGGTTGCAGAAGCGCGTGCCGCTGATGGAGTGCCTGCCGACGTACAGGTCGCTTGCGATATACTTCGACCCGACCAAGACGGCGCGCGAGGCCGTCATACAAGAAGCACGTTCGGCGCCGGCGTTTTCGGCGGACTGCGGAACTTACGGCACGGAGATAGAGATTCCCGTCTGTTACGGCGGCGAGTACGGCCCGGATATAGCGAACGTCGCGGAGCACGCCGGCATAGCTGAAGAAGAGGTCGTCCTACGCCACAGCGCGAAGCCGTGCCACTGCTACATGATCGGCTTCCTTCCGGGCTTCGCCTATCTCGGCGGAATGGACGAGAGCATAGCGACGCCGCGCCTCGCGAACCCGCGCACCGTAATCAAGGGCGGCAGCGTCGGCATCGCCGGGAAGCAGACAGGCATCTATCCGATAGACAGCCCAGGCGGCTGGCAGCTCATCGGCCGCACGCCGCTGCGGCTTTTCACGCCCGAGGCGGCGCGCCCGACTCTTATCGAGGCTGGTTACGAGGTGCGTTTCGTCTCGGTGTCGGAAGACGAATACAAAAAGATAGAGGCCGAGGTCGCCGCGGGCGTTTACAGGCCGGTAATAAAGGAGGCGGATACGCTATGACGGAGCTTAAGGTCGGACGCGCCGGAATGCTGACCTCGGTGCAGGACCTCGGGCGCTGGGGCTTCCAGTCCAGCGGCGTCCCCGTAGCGGGCGCGATGGACCTTCCGGCGCTGCGTCTCGGAAACGCAATGCTCGGCAACCCCGAGGGGGCGGCCGCTCTCGAGGTTACGCTGCTCGGCCCTGAGCTCGAGGTTTGCGGAGCCGGCGCGGCGGTGTTCGCGGGAGCGGATTTGGGCTTCTCCGTCAACGGACGCGCCGTGGGTTCGTGGCGCGTAGTGGAATTAAAAAACGGCGACGTGATTTCATTCTCCGGGCCGAAAAACGGCTGCCGCGGCAATCTGTGTTTCGCTGGCGGCGTTGACGTGCCGCCCGTCATGAACAGCCGCTCGACATACATGCGCGCGAAAATCGGCGGCTTTGAGGGACGCGCGCTGAAAAACGGAGACGTTGTAAAAATAGGCGGGCCGTCTCCGCTCTGGAAAAAGCTTGACGGCTTCGCTCTGCCCCCTGAGCTCAATCCGGCGCTGCCCCCGGACGCGCCGCTCTCTCTCATGACCGGGCTTCAGGAGGATATGTTCACGGAAGAAGGAAAGGCGGCTCTCTTCTCGTCGGAATACACAATCACCACGGACTCCGACAGGATGGGATGCCGTCTCGACGGGCAGAAAATCGAACACGGCGGCAAAGGCGGAGACATAGTCTCCGACGCCGTGCCGCTCGGCGCGGTACAGGTGCCGTCGCACGGAATGCCGATAGTGATGCTCGCGGACCGTCAGACGACAGGCGGATACACGAAGATAGGCGTGCTGACGCCGCTTTCTATAGAGGCGCTCGTACAGAAAATGCCGGGAGCTGCGGTGCGCTTCCGCGAAGCATCGATAGACGAGGGAACAGCCGAGCAGATGAAGATAGCCGCCGCCGTGCGCCGGGTAAACGAGCTGCGCTGCTCCTACGTGTCGCGTCCGCGCGCGGCGCTGACGCAGGCCGGAGCGACAGTGTCAAGGCTCCGCCTGACCGTCTGCGGAAAACAGTACGATGTAACCTGCGAAGAGATGCCATAAGGAGGAATGCACGATGTACAAGGTAGACCTGAACAGCGACATAGGCGAAAGCTTCGGCGCATATAAGCTCGGCGACGACGCGGCGGTGATGGACGCCGTAACATCCGCCAACGTGGCCTGCGGCTTCCACGCCGGCGACCCGCTCGTGATGAAGAAAACTCTTGAAAACTGCGCGGCGAAGGGCGTCGCCGCCGGAGCGCACCCCGGCTATCCGGACCTCGTGGGCTTCGGACGCAGAAACATGAAATGCACGCCGGACGAAGAATACGCCGACTGCCTGTATCAGATCGGCGCGCTCCAGGCTTTTTGCCGCGCGAACGGCATGACGCTCCAGCACGTGAAGCCGCACGGCGCGATGTACAACCAGGCCGCTAAAGATCCGTCCCTCGCCTCCGCGATAGCGCGCGCCGTCAGGGACGCTGGGGAGGGAATAATCCTCATGGGACTCGCCAACTCCGAATTCGAGAGGGCGGCCGAAGAGCTCGGCGTACCGTTCGCCGCGGAGGCGTTCGCCGACAGGGCCTACATGCCGGACGGATCGCTCGTCCCGCGCTCCCAGCCCGGCGCCGTGATACACGACGCTGCGAAGGCGGCCGGGCGCGTGGTCCGCATGGTGACAGAAGGTACGGTCGAAGCAATAGACGGAACCGTCATAAATTTCCGCCCCGACTCGATATGTATGCACGGAGACACGCCCGAGGCGGTCGAAATGGCGAAGGCCGTCCGCGCGGCCCTCGAAGCCGCGGGAGTGAAAGTAACCAGCTTAAAGGAGGTCGTACTGGGATGACTCTGCCGTTTGACGTAACGCCGTTCCGCGCGACGCCGCCGAAAGAAATGCGCCGCATCATACGCGAAGGCGAATGGCCGCACCCGACGTCCGGACTCTGCCGCTTCCACGTGCAGGCGAACATGATAGTTCTGCCGAAAGACTGGGCCTATGACTTTCTCGTATTCGCACAGCGCAATCCGAAGCCGTGCCCGATACTCGACGTGACCGAGCCTGGAGATTGGGAGGCGCGCCTCATAGCGCCTGGCTCCGACGTGCGCACCGACATACCGAAGTACCGCGTCTGGAAAGACGGCGAGCTTATAGACGAACCGTCGGACGTCGTGAAATATTGGCGCGGCGACCTCGTAGCCTTCCTGCTTGGCTGCTCCTTCAGCTTCGAAGGCGCGCTGCTTGAAGCCGGAATATCAATACGCCACATCGACATGAACCGCAACGTACCGATGTACATAACGAATATCCAGAACAAACCGGCAGGGCGTCTCTCAGGCCCGATGGTTGTCAGTATGCGCCCGATACGATATGAACAGGTGCCTAAAGCGGTGCTCGCGACGGGACGTTTCCCCGCGGTACACGGCGCTCCCGTACATATCGGGGACCCCGCCGCCATCGGCGTCAAGGATATAAATAAGCCGGACTTCGGCGACGCGGTCGAAATACGCGAAGGCGAGACGCCAGTCTTCTGGGCCTGCGGGGTCACGCCGCAGGCGGTCGTGATGAACGTCAGGCCGCCCTTCGCGATAACGCACGCGCCTGGACACATGTTCATAGGCGACCCGAAAGACGTGGACTACGCAGTATTTTAACTGAAAGTCGTAAAATTTAGGGCAAAGCGCGGGGCTTTCTGCTCCGCGCTTTGCAGTGCGGAAGCGCCGTGTTTGTGCGCTTTATTTTTCTTTTAAGGAAACCCACATAACTCCGGCGAGCATCAGAAGCGCTCCTGCGATCTGCCTCGCGCCCATGACTTCCCCGAGGGCCGCGAAGGCGAAAACGGCTGACGATACGGGTTCAAGCGTAAGGATTATCCCCGCAGCCGTCGGCGTCAGATGCTGCTGAGAGACGGACTGCGCTATAAAACAGAACGCCGTACAGAAAACTCCTATGACCAGCGCCCATTTCCAGAAATCAAACGCGGACGGGAGAGAAAAGCCGCCCGAGACGAGCTGCGTCGCTCCGGCGTAAAGCCCTATGAAAAGGAACTGCATCGTCCCTATGGCGATCGGGTTCGCCCCGCGAAGAAACCTCGCCGCGAAAACGACGTAGGCTCCGTAGCAGAAGGCGCTCGCGAGACAAAAAACGTCGCCGCCGTGAAAGCTCATACCTCCATCGAGCGTCAGCAGGCAGATTCCGACGAGAGACATCGCGAGCGCGAACGCGGCGTGGAGGCCGATACGCTCGCGAAAGCATATAAACTGAATCAGAGGAATGAACACCACAGAAAGGCCCACGAGGAAGCCTGCGTTCGTCGCGCTGGTAGAACCGACTCCCAGCACCATGAAAAGACACGCGCAAAACATCATAATCCCTAGCTGCGCTGAGTGGAGGACCTCGGATTTTTTCAGCGGCGTTATCCTTTTGTAAAAAAACGGAAAAGTCACGGCGAAGGCCACGAGGAAGCGCACCGTCAGAAGCGTGAAGGCGTTCGTGTATTCGAGGCAGATCTTCGATATGCCGTACGTGGCCCCCCAAAGCACCGCTACAAGCGCGAGCAGCAAATTGTACTTGTACCTTCCGATCATACGCATCACCGGCGGATATTATACACTACGACGATAAACAGAAGACCGCGCCTCAGTCATTTTTGATTTGTCCGGGCGCGGTCGTGATTATTTTTTAAAGTTCGGCTCAGTGTTTATGCGCTTTTTCCAAGATACGCCAGAAAGCCTCCGTCTACGTATAGCATGTGGCCGTTGACGAAGTTTGAGGCTTCTGAGGCAAGAAAAACTACCGGCCCCGCAATGTCTTGCTCCGGATTCCCCCAGCGTCCCGCCGGCGTTTGTGTGCAAATGAAAATGTCAAATGGATTCGGCGAACCGTCTGCGCTTTTTGCGCGCAGAGATGCGTTCATATCAGTCGCCATATAACCGGGGGCGACTGCGTTGCACTGAATGTTGTACGGCCCGTACTCCGACGCTATGTTTCTCGTGAGCATCTTGAGGCCGCCTTTCGCTGAGGCGTAGGCCGCCGCCGTTTCTCGCCCGAGCTCGCTCATTATCCCGCAGACGTTTATTATCTTTCCGCCCTTTCTCTTAATCATATACGGAATGACGGTTTTAGCAGTAATGAACGGCCCAACCAGGTCTGTATCCACAATTCTGCGGAAATCGGCAGTTTCCATTTCAGTCATTGGAACTCGGTTGATTATCCCAGCGTTATTGAGAAGTATGTCTATATGTCCGCCGTTATTCTCAATTTCTGAGAAAAGCCACCAAACGCCAGTAGGGCTTGTAACGTCACAGACATATCCTTTCGCGTCTATTCCTCTTGTCTTGTACGCTTCCATACCTTTTTCAACGGACTCTTCGCTGCGCGCGCAAAAAAGAATCTCTGCGCCGGCTTCAGCGAGAGCGCAGGCCATCGCAAATCCAAGCCCGCGAGAACCTCCCGTCACAAACGCATGCTTCCCTTTAAGAGAAAACAAATTGACAGATGACATGCAAATCACCGTCCTTTTAACCTTCTACGAACGTCTTAAATGCGTCAGCGTATTTCGTTGGAATTATTTCGTAAAGTTCACATTCTGTTACCCCATTTTTGCGGAACGGGTCGTGTGATAAAATCTCGGAAACCTCTGCTTCAGTGCCGACATTGAACAGTATCGCCCCGCCGGTGCGCGGATTTCTCCGTCCTGAAAATATCACCTTTCCCTGTGCATAGTACCTGTCCAGAAATTCCGAATGCGCGGGAAGAAACTTATCTACGTCTTCTGTCGGCCTGACATACTTTGTTAAAACTAAAAACATGGCGATTCCTCCTTTTTAGTAAATTTACGGCCAATTTTCTGCATTTCCGGCTTGTTTGTCTTTACTGCGCAATTGCTGCCGCAACATCCTTGAAGCCCAACGCCATAGCGATTGGGATCGTCACTACGATGCTGAACACTACTCGTTCAAACCAAATAACGACTATATCTTTCAAAGTAAGCGGAATGTCCGTTCCCATGAGGCACGGGATACTTGCCGAGAAGAAGAGTATTTCCGATATGCTTACGACGGCGATGACGAATTTGACAAGCATAGTACCTTCTTTTGCGACAAGCACGGCGGGGAGGAACATTTCAGGCAGCGAAAGAGCCGCGGCTTTGCCTGCGAGCGCGGCCTGCTCGATCCCGAATATTTTGAAGAACGGGTAGAAGACGTAGCCGAACCAGTCAAACAGCGGCGTATACTCCGCAAGCACAAGGCCGAGCAGCCCGATGGACATGATTGACGGTATCACGCTGAACGCCATATTCAGCCCTGCATAGAGATTTTCCCATATCAGTTTCGAAAGCGGGCCTGTTTTTGAAGCCGTTTCGATTCCGGCCTGCCATGCGCGCGAAAGCATGTTGCCGTGATATTCAGGCTCCGGCGTTTTTTCACCGGTGAAGTATGTGTCCGGTATGGAACTCAAAGGCCACAGCCTGGCGGTAATAGCCGTTACTGCGAACGTCACCACGAGCGAGACCCAGAAATATAATCCCCAGTGATCCATAATGTTCAGCGTTTTGGCCACGATGAGCAAAAAGGTAGCGGAGACGGTGGAGAAGCCGGTCGCTATTATCGCTGCTTCCTTTGCGGAGTATTTGCCCTGTCTGTAAACGCCGTTAGTGATGATCAGCGCTATGGAGTAGCTTCCGACGAACGACGCGACAGCGTCGATGGCCGAACGTCCCGGCGTCTTGAACACTGGGCGCATTACCGGGGTCATAAGCACGCCGGTAAACTCCATAAGTCCGAAATTCGCGAGGAAGGCGAGAAATGCGGAGCCTATGGGAATGACCAGTCCGACGGGAGTTGCGAGCGACTTGTAGAGAAACGGGCCGAAGTCTGGCCGGCTGAGCCACTCAGGCGGATTAAGGTTGAATACGAGTATCGTCCCTATCACAGCGCCGCATATCTTCGCTATCGAGAAAAAAATCGTAACCGCGTCTTTTTCCCATGTTTTTCTGATAAACGGCAGTGCTGCCCCAATGTACATAACAAGCAGAATATAGAATTTTGCCGGCTCAGCAAGGTTAGAGGTAATGAACGATATTATATGATCCACCGGTATTGTTGACTTTCCGCCGATTTCAAGAGGATAGAAAAACATAAATATCCCAAAGATACTGAACGCGACGAATTTCAAAGCAGCATTAGAAGCGGTGTTTTCCGTTTTCATGTTATTCCTCCTGATGTTAGTTTTCAGACTCGTTATCTCTGGCAGTATCTTTCTTGTGTGTATGCGCCTATTTTGCGTGTGTGCGCTGTTCTGCAGCCGCTGAAAGCCCGTGGCTTTTCAGTTTTTCACCTCCTTTTCAGGCGGCCTGTTTATTCCAAATCCTATCTTGACGTTATAATAACACCGAGGGTATAAAAAATATATAAAATAAAGAGTAAAAATACTGAAATGCTATTTTACAAATGCGCGACGCTTGACGCATAAATTGCGCGGGGGCCTATTTTTCCGTAAAAGCATTTATGCTAAAATGTAATTTGCGCTAAAGTTGGGCGCGCATGAAAGAGAGGTCTTGATTATGTCGATATACCGCAGCCCGGAGAAAATAGCAGGATATTTGGAAAACTGGATAAGAGAAAAATTCAGAGAGGCCGGAGTCAAACGCGCGGTGCTCGGCATAAGCGGCGGGATAGATTCGGCGCTGCTGGCGGCGCTGCTGGCTAAGGTGCTTGGCCCGGAGAACGTGACGGGCGTCATAATGCCATGCCACAGTATGCCCATAGACGAGGAATATGCGAGACTGCTGGCGGACGCTCTTAAAATCAACACCGTGAAGGTGGAACTGTCGCAGGTGTACGACGCGATGACCGCAGCGTTGGCTGAGGGCGGAGCCGCCCCGGACGGCCTTGCGTCGGCGAACATCAAGCCGCGTCTGCGCATGACCGCTCTATACTCGATAGCGCAGCAGCAGGGCGCGCTGGTATGCGGCGGCGGCAACAAGGACGAAATAACAATGGGATATTTCACCAAATACGGCGATGCCGGCGTCGATCTTCTGCCGCTCGCGGATCTTTTGAAGGGCGAAGTCTGGGCCACGGCCGAATATCTCGGAGTCCCGCACGAAATAATAGACCGCCCTCCGACCGCGGGGCTGTGGGACGGTCAGACCGACGAGGCCGAGATGGGACTCACCTACAGGGAACTGGACGCGTACATCGCGACCGGAGAAGGCGCGGAAGAAGCCAAGGCAAAAATCGAGGCCGCGAAGAAGCGTTCTGAGCACAAAAAGAAATTCCCGCCTATGGCGCGGCTTCCGGAAAATCTGTAGTATCAAAGTTTTTAAATAAATTTATGAGGTGATTCTTTTGTCAGGACATTCGCATTGGGCGGGCATCAAGCACCGCAAAGCAGCTCAGGACGCCAAGAAGGGCGTCGCCTTCCAGAAGCTTATAAAGGACGTAATAGCTGCCGCTAAGGCCGGCGGCGGAGATCCCAATTCCAATTTCCGCCTTAAAGTCGCTATAGACAGAGCGCGGGCCGGCAACGTCCCCGTGGACAACATCGAGCGCGGCATCAAACGCGGCACAGGCGAGCTCGGCGGCGAGATGGAGGTCGTGCTTTACGAAGGCTACGGCCCGAACGGCGTCGCCGTCATGGTTGAAGTCATGACCGACAACCGTAACCGCACCGCTCCGGAGATGCGTTCGCTTTTTACTAAGACCGGCGGGGCTATCGGAGAGATGGGATGCGTCGCGTGGAATTTCGACCGCAAGGGCGTGATCGAGGTGACCGGAGACGGCATCGACGAGGACGCTCTTATGATGGCGGCCATCGACGCTGGGGCCGACGACCTTGAGGCGGAGGACGGAGGCTTCCAGATCACATGCGATCCGTCCGTGCTGTCGCAGGTCGGCGAAGCTCTTAAGAACGACGGATACAACGTTGATACGATGGAAATCCAGATGATACCGAAGAACACCGTCACGATCAACAACAAAGCGGACGCGCAGAAGCTTCTCGCGATGGTCGAGCGCTTCGAGGATCACGACGACGTTCAGGCCGTCTACTCGAATTTCGACATTCCGGAAGAGATTCTTGCTGAAATCGAATAGCAGCGAAGATGGCGCTATTCGCGCTTTAGGGATAGACCCCGGGCTCGGCACGCTGGGCTACGGGGTCGTTTCGCAGTATGGGAACTCGCTGAAATGCGAAACCTACGGCGTGATAAAGACTCCGACCGGCTTGTCTCTCGCGCAGCGTCTCGCGAGGCTCTATTTCGAACTGAAACAGGTAGCGGAAGAATTCCCGCCTGACATGGTGGCCGTCGAGAAGCTATTTTTCGGCAGGAACACGACTACTGCGGAGATGGTCTGGCAGGCGCGCGGGGTCGTGCTTCTCCTCGCGGCGCAGCTCGGCTTCGAACCGTACGAGATAAAGCCGAACGAGGTCAAGCTCGCGGTCTGCGGCTACGGAGGCGCGGAGAAGGGGCAGGTGCAGGGCATGGTCGCCCACATGCTCGGTCTCGCAAAGAATCCGAGCCCCGACGACGCGGCGGACGCGCTCGCGATAGCCATAGCGGGCCTCGCGGTCCACACTTACGACAGAAACATCATGAGAGGCTGTTGAGCTATGATAACTTTTCTCAGAGGTACGCTCGCCGAAATCTCCAAAGAAAGCATAATAATCGACGTTTCCGGCTTCGGTATAGAGGTATATCCGACCAAGGCGCTTCTCGCCTCCGCCGTTGTAGGCGAAGAGATGAAGTGCCTGACATATATGCAGGTCAGCGACGCCGGCGTCGCGATGTTCGGCTTTGCGAGCGAATCAGAACGCGACTTCTTCATGGAACTGCTTCACGTCAAGACGATCGGCGGAAAGCTCGCTATAATGCTCATGCGCTGCCTCGACATGGCGCGCATCGTCGAGGCGATAAAGGCCGGCAACGTCTCGGCGCTTTCTGTGCCCGGGCTCGGCGCCAAGCGCGCAGAACGCATCTGCTTCGAGCTTAGGAGCAAGGTCGAGAAAGAATTCGCATCGGTCGGAGCGGAATTTTCGGCCGCCGGCGGCGTTTCGTCGTTCGACTCGTTCGTGGCCGAGGCTCTTGCCGGCCTCGGTTTCTCTCACGGCGAATGCGCACGCGCGATAGCGACGGCTAAGGCGCAGGCGGACGACGGAGCGGCGTGGACGGAGGAAAGCCTGCTCAAAGCCGCGCTCGGCGTGCTCCAGCGCAGGTAGCGAGGTGTTGAAATGGAAGACAACGACCGTTCTCACAAACTTATAGAAACGATGCGCCGCGAGAAAGAGGATGAGATTTACACTCTCCGCCCGCAGGCGCTTAACGACTTCATCGGGCAGAGCGCGCTCAAGGACAAGCTGACTATCTTCATGACGGCCTCGCTTCAGCGCGAGGAGCCGCTGGACCACACTTTATTCTACGGCCCTCCGGGCCTCGGCAAGACGACGCTCGCCGGGATAATAGCGAAGGAAATGAAGGGCAACCTGCGCGTTACCACTGGTCCGGCGCTCGAACGCGCGGGAGACCTCGCCGCGATATTGTCGAACATCCAGCCGAACGACGTGCTTTTCATCGACGAGATACACAGGATGTCGGCGAACATCGAAGAGATACTGTATCCCGCGATGGAGGATTTCTCGCTCTCGATAGTGGTAGGCAAGGGGCCGCTCGCGCGCAGCATCCGCCTCGCGCTTCCAAAATTTACCCTGATAGGCGCGACGACTCGCCTCGGCCTGCTGACCTCGCCGCTGCGCGCGCGCTTCGGCATAGTGGAGCAGCTTCACCTATATTCGGCCGAGGAGCTTACCGCGATAGTCAAGAGAGGCGCCGGCGTGCTCGGAGTGAAAATTCTCGACGACGCGGCGGAAGAGATAGGGCTGCGTTCGCGCGGGACGCCGCGCGTGGCTCTGCGCCTTCTGCGCCGCGTGCGCGACGTCGCGGAGGTCAAGCGCGTCCCACAGGTCGAACGCGACCTCGCGCGCTACGCGCTGGACATGCTCGGCGTAGACCCGGAAGGGCTCGACGACGGCGACCGCAAATTCCTTCGCGCGCTGATAGAGCTTTTCGACGGCGGCCCCGTCGGTCTTTCGACGCTCGCCGCGGCGCTCAACGAAGACGCGCAGACGATAGAGGATATTTACGAGCCGTACCTGATACAGAAGGGGCTGCTCGAACGCACGCCGCGCGGAAGGCGCGCGACGCGCAACACATGGGACTATCTCGGCATCCCGGTCTCGCAGCACTTCATGCAGTATCAGCAGAACCAGCAGAGCCTCTTCACGCCGGAGGACGAGCAATGAACCAGCTCGGAAAAATGCTCATCTGCATGGGGCTGCTGCTCGCGGCGGTAGGCGTCGTGCTCGTCCTAGCGGGCAAGCTCAACATCCCGTTCGGCAAGCTGCCGGGCGACATCACGTACCAGAAAAAGAATCTTACGGTCTTCGCGCCGTTCGGGACGATGCTCGTAGTCAGCCTCGTACTCTCGATAATCTTCAATATCTTCTCCAGGTGGAAATAATCGATGAAAAAAATTATCTTAGCAGCGGCGGTCATATCCGTCTTTCTATGGGGCGCTCAGGCGTCGGCGCGGGAAATAACCGTGCTTCTCAAGCAGGGCGTCTCTCAGGGCACGATCGGCGGCTCCGGCGTGGTGCTCACCGACGCCGGAGGAATGTACACGAAGCCGTTCAACGGTACGTTCAAGATAAGCTATGCAAACGGCGCGATGAAGGCCGGGAAGGTCACATATAAACTGCCCGTGACGATGAAAAGCAGTTCCGGCGTCGTCGTTGACGGAGTTAAGTACAAGGGCTCTCTGGTCATCGAACGCAATTCCAACAAGCTCAACATAGTCAACAAGGTGGACATAGAGGAATATCTGAAGGGCGTCCTAAAGTCGGAAATGCACCCTACGTGGCCTAAAGAGGCGCTCAAGGCGCAGGCCGTGCTCGCGCGTACATACACTCTGGCCTCCAAGAAACACGGCGGCTACGACATCTGCAATACGACGCACTGCCAGGTCTACGGAGGCGTGGCGGACGAGTCCTCGAACATCGTGCAGGCCGTAAACGAGACGAAAGGGCAGATACTTACCTACGGAGGCGCTCCGGCGCAGATTTTCTTCTTCAGCGACAGCGGCGGCATGACGACGGGCTCGGAAACCGTATGGGGCTCGGCTATACCGTATCTTACCCCGAAGGCCGACCCCGTGTCGAACGACAGCCCGAACAAAACGTGGCAGACCACTCTCACGATGGCCCAGATCGGCCAGAAGCTCAACGCGGCTGGAACCGGAGTCGGGACGCTAAAATCGCTGCGCCCGCATAAGCGCGATAAGAGCGGCAGGATAGAGCAGATCGAGCTCAAAGGGAGCGCCGGAACGAAGATAATCAGCGGCAACAAATTCCGCACCGCCGTCGGAGCGACCGTCGTAAAGAGCACGCTCTTTGAATTCAACCGCCGCAGCGGCTACAGCGTGAAGTCATCTCCGGCCTCGAAGCCCGCCGTCAACCTCGTCCAGATACCGAAGCAGAACGCCTCGTCCGCGCAGGCGGCTCAAATCGCGGGAATGCCCGAGTGCGACGCCGACAAGCTCTACTGGATGGCGCAGAACGGCGTATTCACGATGAGGGAGCTGCTTGCTATGATAGGCGACGACAGCAAATATCCTCAGTACGTCGCGGAAGGCCTCGCACGCATGGCGAAGATGAAAAACCCGCCGGTGAAGGCAGAGAAGCCCAAACCTGCGCAGCCGGCTCCGTCTCAAGCCGCCGCAGAGGTTTCCGCGTCTCCGCTCTCGATGGAGGGGACTTCATCCGGCACTGTGGTAATGTACGGGCGCGGATACGGTCACGGAGTAGGCTTCCCGCAGTGGACCGCAAAGGCCCTTGCCGAGGCCGGGTGGGATTACAGGCGGATGCTCGAATATTACTTCCAGGGCACGAAGCTGGAAACGCGCTGACATGGAACGCGACCTGACTAAAACGGCGGCCTACGACTACGAGCTGCCGAAGGAGCTGATAGCGCAGGATCCTGCCGAGCCGCGCGACTCGTCCCGGCTCATGGTCGTCCACAGGGACTGCGGCGCGACGGAGGACAGAATATTCCGAGACGTCACGGAATATCTCGACGACGGCGACCTGCTCGTCCTCAACGACACGCGCGTGCTTCCGGCGCGCGTCAAGGGCGTCAAGAAAAGCGGAGAACACGGCGCGCACGTCGAAATATTCTTTCTCAACCCCGGCGGAGCTCCGAACGAATGGACGGCGCTCGTGCGCCCGGGGCGCAAACTGCCCGAGGGGACTAAGGTCGCGCTCGACGCCGAGACGGAAGTGGTCGTAGGCGCGCGCCTCGAGGACGGCCTTAGGACGCTTATTTTCGACGAAAAAGCTGACCCGCTCGCGATAATACATAAGTTCGGCAAGACGCCGCTTCCGCATTACATCACAGAGACGCACGCCGAGCCTGAACGCTACCAGACCGTCTACGCGAAAGCCGAGAAGGAGAACTCTGTCGCCGCGCCGACGGCGGGGCTGCACTTTACGCCGGAGCTTCTCAACAAGCTTGAGGATAAGGGCGTGCCGCATGTATTCGTCACGCTTCGCGTCGGCCTGGGCACCTTCCGCCCCGTGAAGGCCGAGAATATCGCCGACCACATAATGCACGAAGAGTTCTGCGAAATACCCCGGGAGACCGCCGATGCCATAAACGCGGCGAAGGCGCGCGGCGGGCGCGTCGTCGCCGTCGGCACCACCGTAGTGCGCACGCTTGAATCATTCGCGATGCGTTACGGCAAAGTCGTCCCCGGCGCGCTCGACACGCGGCTTTTCATAAGCCCGGGCTTCGAGTTCAGGGTCATAGACGCGCTGATAACCAACTTCCATCTGCCGATGAGCACGCTGCTTATGCTCGTCTCGGCCTTCGGCGGATACGATACGATGATGAACGCCTACAACGAGGCGGTGCGCAAACGCTACCGTTTCTTCTCGTTCGGCGACTCTATGCTTATAGAATAGGAGGCGGCTGTAATGACGGTGAAAATGTTCGGAACGAAAAATTGTCCTGACGTGCGCGCGGCGCTCGAAACTATAGCGGAGAAGGGGCTTCCCGTCGAGTTCGTCAATATCGACGAAAGCACGGCTAACCTTAAGCTTTTTCTGCGGCTGCGCGACAAGGCTCCGGAATTTGACGAAATAAAGAAAAAAGGCTCTATAGGCGTGCCGTGTTTCGTGGACGGTTCACGGATATTCTTCGACATCAACGAGCTGTAAATCGTTCGCGGACGGGGAGGATGCCTCTCCGTCCGTTTTTTATAACCTATGATGGAGGTGGTCCGATGCTTTTGAGACAGCTTAAATATTTCGCCGCGGTCGTCGAGCGCGGCAGCTTCACCGAAGCGGCGGCTGACTGCTATATTTCGCAGTCGGCCGTGTCGCAGCAGATAAAGGCTCTTGAAAACGAGCTGGGCGTGAGGCTGCTCGAGCGCAGGAACCGCGGCTTTTCTCTTACTCCGGCTGGAGAGCTCTTCTACGGGCGCGGGAAAAAACTGCTGCGCGAGGCGGAAGAGCTGTGCCGCGACACGGTGGCCGCTTCGCTCGGAGGAGCGCGCAGGCTCCGCGTCGGCTACCTCAAATGCTTCGGAGGCGACGAGCTGCGGCTCGCCGTGGCCGAATTCTCCGAGAAATACCCCGAAACGTCGATAGAAACTATAGGCGGCAGCCATGAGGAGCTGTACGACCTTCTGCGCTTCGGCGGCGCGGACGTCGCCATGAGCGACCAGCGCCGCGCCTTTTCGGACGAATATGTGAACTTCCATCTGTCGTACTGTTTCTGCTGCGCGGAGTTCTCCGGGCGCAGCGAGCTGGCCTCCCACGCGGAGTACGTCGATGCGGAGGCGCTGTCGAAAATCCCCTGCATACTCGTCGCGTCGAAGGAGCAGCGCGACAACGAAGCCGATTTTTATCAGAACACGCTCGGCATCGGCAGCAGCTTCATATTTGCCGAGAGCATCGACGAGGGGCGCATGACGGCGGCCGGGAACGCCGGCTTTCTGCTCGTCGAATACGGCGAACGCCGTCCGGCGCGGGACGCATCTCTGCTGCGCCTTCCCATATATTCCGGCGGCTCGCCGCTGCGCCGAAACTACTGCGCCTTCTGGCGCAAAAGCGCGGAAAAGCCGGAGTCGGCGGAATTTGCGGAAATCCTTTACGAAATATTCAAAAGCCGCTGAAACAGCTGAAAACGGCAAAAGCTGAAAAAACGCCGCTTCGTCCCGACCGGACGGGCGGCGTTTTTCGTATAAGCGATACTTATCCGCGCCATTAGAGGACGAAATTGTTTCCGCGGCGGAGCTTGCCTAAAATAACAACGTACACAATAAAACATGCCCGAAGCGGCGAATATATGAAAGGAGATGCTCGCAGGAATGAAAACGAACGGCGTCGGTAAAATTGCAGTAAAGCTTGCCATGGCTCTGACCGCGGCGGCGTGCCGCAGCACCGTCCAAAAAATAAAAACTTTGAGGCATGACACAGGAAGGGGAAACAACATGAAGAAGTATTTCGCATTATTGGCGCTTGCCGCCGCGTTAGCCGCGGCTCCGTCACAGGCGGCGGATCTGGCAGGACTTCCCGGCGTTCCGCAGACTGAGAAGGCGACTGTCACAGAGGTAGGCGCGAACACCGGAGTCACGGTACGCAAGGTGACTTTCAAACGCAGCAACGACATAACGCTTGTCGGAAACCTGTTCCTGCCGAAAGATTTCGACATGAACAAACGCTACGCCGCCATAATCAGCGTGCATCCGGCGGGAAGCGTCAAGGAACAGTCGTCGGGGCTCTACGCGCACAGGCTCGCCGAAAGAGGATTCGTCACGCTCGCCTTCGACTCGGCCTACGCGGGAGAGAGCGGAGGAACGCCGCACCTTTCGGAAGCGCCGTACGAACGCGTTGAAGACATACGCTACGCGGTAGACTACCTCGTGACGCTTCCGTTCATAGACGAAACGCGCATCGGCGCGCTCGGCCTCTGCGCCGGAGGCGGCTACGCCGTCGCGGCGGCCCAGACCGAACGCAGGATAAGCGCCGTCGGAGCGGTCAGCGGCGCTGACATCGGCGCGGCGAACAGGGGAAGCTGGCTCGGCGGACGCCCGATCGAGGAACAGATAAAAATACTCGAAGACGTTTCCGCGCAGCGCACACGCGAGGCGCGCGGCGAGCCTCTGATGGCAGTTCCGATGTGTCCGGAGCCGCCGACCGAGGACACCGCGCCGTCCTTCCGCGAGGGCTACGAATATTACTGCACTCCGCGCGGAATGCACCCGCGCGCGAACAACCGCTACCTGCGCCGCAGCCAGGAGACGAAAATGGCTTTCTCCGCGATAACCAACATACAGTATCTCACGCAGCCGGTGCTGCTCATCGTCGGCGAAAAGGCCGACTCTATATGGCAGAGCCGGCGCATATACGACGCGCTGCCCGGCAAGGACAAGGAGATATTCACGATAGCCGGCGCGAGCCACATCGACCTCTACGACAAACCGCAGTACGTCGGCCCGGCGGTGGAGAAGCTTGACGGCTTCTTCAAGCGGACGCTTGCGGAAAAATAAGAAAAATATTCACCTGCGAAAAACATGACGGAGCGCCGCATACAGCGGCGCTCCATGCGTGTCAGGCATGAGCCGCCGATAAAAAACCGGCATTTTACAGAGCGCCGCGAAAGCGTAGAATTATATCCGAAAAGTAAAAGGCCCGCCAGTCGGGCCGCACGAACGGAGGAATTGACAATGAAAAAACTTGTGGCGTATTTTTCAGCCAGCGGTGTGACCAGAGAGGCGGCGCGCCGCGTCGCTCAGGCGGCGGGAGCCGATCTTTTCGAGATAAAGCCCGTCGAGCCATATTCGCACGCAGACCTCGACTGGACGAATAAGAAAAGCCGCAGCACGCTCGAAATGAACGATCCGGCCTCGCGTCCCGCGACAGCCGAAAAGCTGCCGAACATGGACGAATACGGCGTCGTCTATCTCGGATTCCCGATATGGTGGTACGTCGCGCCGAGAATCATAGAGACTTTCCTCGACAGCTACGACTTCACTGGAAAGACGATAGTGCCGTTCGCGACCTCCGGCGGCAGCGGAATGGGCCGCACGGTCGAGGTACTCAAGCAGCGCGCTCCGCGCGCGGAATGGAAAGCCGGGAAGATGCTGAATAGGCTCTCCGACGGCGAGGTCAGGAGCCTGGTCGCCGAGGCGGAGTAGCGGCGGCTTAAATTCTTTGCCGCGTCATTGAACATGACAAAACGGCGGGCCGGAGGGAAAACTTTCGGCCCGCGCCTGTTTCGCATCGTTTAACGGCTGAACGGATAAAACGATAAACGATACTTTACCGCGCGGCGCACGCTATACAGTCCGTTCGGAACATTCGTGCGCGTACTCTATGAAAGGCGGCGCTCCAGATTTTCAAGGAAAAGCTTGTAAAGCCGCGCCGATATCGGTCCGGGCTTTCCGTCTCCAATGACGGCGCCGCCGACGCGCGTGACGGCGAGGACCTCGTTTACAGTGCCGGTGATGAACGCCTCGCTCGCCTCTTTCAGCTCAGATTCGAGAGGGCAGCGTTCTTCGACCGTAAAGCCGTCCGCGCGCGCGAGCTCGATGACGGCTGAGCGCGTAACTCCGTCAAGCACGCGTCCGGCGGGCGCTGTGATTATTTTCCCCTCTTTGCAGAGGAAGAAATTGTTCGTCATCGACTCCGTTATCTCGCCGTCCGGCATATAGAGCGACTCGTGCTTCGAGCTTTCTCCTTTCAGCGGCATAAGGCCGAAGAGATAGTTCGTACTCTTGCATAGCGGGAAGGGGCGTTCCGTGCGGTTCGGTTCGAGAACCGCGCCGCGTTTCCGTTCTTCCTCCGGCGTCTTGTTTATCTCGTCGAATATCACGAAGAAGCGCGGCTTCGGAAAAATCCCCTTTGCGTTGACGTCGCCGCCCGTGATATACGGCTTTACGAGGCCGTCGGAGGGGCAGCCGCCGAGGCCTAACCCAACGCTTATTATGCCGGGCAGTTCCTGAAGTATTTCAGCGGCGGATATTCCCGCGCGTTCCGCGCTTGCCGCGAGGCGGCCGAGGTGCTCGCGCGCCGCGAACAGCCGTCCGCCGTATATGCGTATCGATTCGAATACGGCGACTCCGCGCTGTACCGCCATGTCGGTGACGGGAATGAAGCACCCGGACGGCTGCAGATATTTTCCGTCGATGTAGCAAAGCGCCATTTTTATTCATCTCCTCCCGCAGTGATATCGACGAGTATAAGGCCGAAGCGGCGTCAGCGGCGCTGTGAAAGTATTTAGATTTTATAAGTTTTGTAAAAATCATTTATGCTTACAAGAAATGTTACATATTAGGGGGGGATCCAAACCGAAAGGGGCCGCCGCACCAGAGCGCGGCGTTCGCTGCCTCTTATGTCTCACTGACGGCGCGGCCGCCTTTCGCGCGGAAATCCAGCAAAGAAAAAGCGGCCCCGACGGGCCGCCAAATATGTCGCGCGTATTGGAACCGTCCTTTACGCCACGCGTTCACCGAGCTTGTAAACCTCTTCTATCGACGTCGCGCCGGCATGGTAGGCGAGGGCCGTCGGGGTTTCGCCGTCGAGGACCAGGAAGTCAGCCTGTTTGCCGGCTTCGAGGCTGCCGAGCTTTTTCGCACGGTTCAGCGCGTAGGCGGCGTTGAGCGTCGTCGCGGTGAGCGCCTCTTCGACGGAAAGATCCATGCACATCACGCCGAGGCCGAAGATGAACGGCATTGACTCGCAGAAGCATGAGCCGGGGTTGCAGTCGGTCGCCATTGCGACGGGGACGCCCCAGTCGACCATGTCGCGTCCTCTCGCGTAGGGCTTCTTTAGGCTGTAGGCCGTAGCGGGGAGCAGGACGGCTATTGAGCCGGCCTTGCCCATAGCGCGCAGGTTTTCTTCGGAAGCGGCGAGAAGGTGCTCCGCCGAGCGCGTTGCAAGCTCCGCCGCGAGTCCGGCACCGCCGAGGTCGTTCACCTCGTCCGCGTGTATCTTCGTGTCGAAGCCCATTTCCTTGGCGGCCTTCAGCAGCCTGCGGCTCTGCTCCACAGAGAATACCCCTTCTTCGCAGAATACGTCGCAGAACTCAGCGATGCCCTGCTCCTTGACCTTCGGCAGCATCTGCTTGACGAGCACCTCGTCGACGAACTCGTCGGCGCGCCCCTTGTATTCCTGCGGGACTGCGTGCGCGCCCATGAAGGTCGGCACGACGTCGAGCGGCGTCTCGCGCCCGACGCGCCCTATGACTTCGAGCATTTTCAGCTCGAGGCCGAGCTCGAGGCCGTATCCGCTCTTTATTTCTACCGTCGTCGTACCCTTCGCGAGAGCGGAGAGCGCAAGCTTCTTCGTCGTCTCGAAAAGCTGATCTTCGGTCGCGGCCTTCACGGCGTTGACAGACGAGAGTATGCCTCCGCCGCGCGCGAGTATCTCGAGATAGGGAAGTCCGGCGAGGCGCATGCCGAACTCGTCCTCGCGCCGTTTTGCGAAACACATGTGCGTGTGCGGGTCTACGAAACCCGGAACTACGCAGGCCCCGCCGAAGTCCTTTTCCAAGGCGACCTCGCATGGGCATACGTTTTTGAGTATTTCGTCCTCTTCGCCTATTTTTTCTATGATTCCGCCTGCGACGAGCATAGCGGCCTTCTTTATCTCTTTGACGTTCGCCTGTTCCTTTCCGGCCAGCGGACGGCCTCCGTCTACGGGGGTGAAGAGGCGCATGTTGCGGTAAAGCTTTTTAGTTCCCATTATTCAGCATCCTTTCCCATAAGCTCAAGCAGGCGCAGCTCAAGCACCTGCTCGGGGTCGAAGCCCGCTATCTGAAGATAATACGACGCGCTTTCGAGTATCGCGTTCACCGGTATCATGCCGTAGACCTCCGTCTCGAGCACATCGACGCCCCAGCGCTTCGCCTCCATGCGTATCGTTTCGAGCACGCGGTAGAGCGAATTCTTTTCGTAGTCAACGAGGTTCATGCTGACCTGAGAGATGCCGCGCTCCTCAAGCGCGAGGCCGATGCCTTTGACGTGGCAGAAGCCGCCCGACGACGCGCGGACAGCCGTCGCTATCTTCTTCGCTATATTCACGTCCGGCGTGTTGAGGTTGACGTTGAAGGCTACTAGGAATTTACGCGCGCCGATGACCGTCGCTCCGGCTGTGGGGTGGAGACATGCCTCGCCTATATCGGGCCTGCGGTCGGGGTTGGTCTTGGCCTCCTCCTTAAGCACCTCGTACTGGCCTTTGCGTATTACTTCGAGACGCTTGCGCTCCGGGCGCAGCGCCGCGTCCTCGTAGAAGTAGACGGGGACGCCAGTCTCCTTATAGTAGAGTTCACCGAAGCTGTGCGCCAGCTCGATGCATTCCTCCATAGTTATTCCCTTGACTGGCGTGAAAGGAACGACGTCTACAGCCCCGATGCGCGGGTGCCCGCCTTGGTGCGCGTTCATGTCTATGTGCTTCAGGGCAGTTTTTGCGGCGTCGAGCAGCGCTTCCTGTATCGGAGCGGGAGCTCCGACCAGGCTGACGACGAGGCGGTTGTGATCCTCGTCGGCGCGGTGGTCGAGAAGGTAGACTCCGCGCCTGCCCTTGAAGCAGCTTACTATTTCATCTATGACGTCCTGTCTCCTGCCTTCACTGAAATTCGGTACGCATTCAATCAACTGCATTTAGCCGTCACGCCTTTCACTGTGTATATATGAGAACCCATACGGATATAGTATAACTTTTCGCGCATAAAATAAATGTAAAAAGCGGACGGGCCGCTTTTTACATTTAACGTGCGGTTATATTTTGCCGCTTTTGGGGAGATTTATTTGAGCTCGCCGATTTCCTTCTCGACCGCTTCGACTATCGCGCCGTTCTCGACCAGCTCGAGCGATTTCAGAAGAAGCGGCTGCATGAACTGGTCCTTCTCGTAGAACGGCACGTGCTTGCGGAATTCGGCGTGCGCGGCGCCGGAGCCCTTGCCGGGCTTCAGCGGGGCGCGGAAGTCCATGCCCTGCGCCGCGTTGACCATCTCTATCGCGATAACGCGGTTCGTGTTGTTGAGTATCTGGCGTGCCTTGCGCGCGCTGTAGCCGCCCATCGAGACGTGGTCCTCCTGGTTCGCCGACGTCGGTATAGAGTCGACGACCGATGGATGGGCGAGCACCTTGTTTTCGGAGACGAGGGCCGCAGCGGTGTACTGCGGGATCATGAAGCCGCTGTTGACGCCGCTGTCGGAGACGAGGAACGGCGGCAGGTCGGAGAGCTTGTGATCCACCATGCGCGCGACGCGGCGCTCAGCGATATTGGCGAACTCGGCCGCCGCTATGCCGAAGAAGTCCATCGCCATAGCCATCGGCTGCCCGTGGAAGTTGCCGCCGCTCACGGCGTCGCCGTCCTTATGGAAGATTATCGGGTTGTCGGTGACGGAATTGATCTCTATTTCTATCTTTTCCTTGACGTAGGCTATCGCGTCGCGGCTCGCGCCGTGTACCTGCGGCAGGCAGCGCAGCGAGTAGGCGTCCTGAACGCGGTCCTTTTTATATGCTTCGACGATCTCGCTGCCCTCGAGCAGGCGGCGCATATTTTCGGCTACGATTCCCTGTCCAACCTGGGGGCGAAGGTCGTGCGTCCTCTTGTCGAAGGCGTATGGGACGGCGTGAAGCGCCTCGGCCGACATCGAAGCCGCTATGTCGGCGTTCTTCTCCATGTTGATGCCGTCCACGACGCAGAGCGCCGCGACGGCGTTCATTACGGTCGTGCCGTTGTTGAGCGCGAGGCCCTCCTTGGGCTGGAGCTCGACCGGCTTCATGCCGGCCTTGACGAGCGCCTCGGAGGCCGGCATCGTCTTGCCCTGATAGACTACGTTGCCGTGGCCGATGAGGGTTATCGCGACGTGCGAGAGCGGGCAGAGGTCGCCGCTCGCTCCGACGGAGCCCTGCGTCGGCACGACGGGGTGGATGCCGAGGTTGAGATAATCGACCATCTGCTGGAGCGTCTCTAGACTGATGCCGGAGTATCCGCGCGAGAGCGTGTTGATGCGGAGCAGCATTATCGCGCGCACGACGTCCTCGGGGTAAGGTTCGCCGAAGCCGCAGGAGTGGCTTAGAAGAAGGTTCTCCTGGAGCTGGCGGCATTTGTCGCGCGGTATGACTACCGTCGATAGGTCGCCGAAGCCTGTCGTGATGCCGTAGACGACGCGGCCTTCGTCCGCCCATTCGAGTACGGCCTTAGCGCATTCCTTGACCAGCTTCTTCGCCTCGGGAGTTATTTCCACCTTATAACCTTTGCGAGCCACGTTCACGACGTCCTGCAGCGTGAGAGACTTTCCGTCCAAATAGACTGTCGACATAATATTTCCTCCTTAATCTGTTTATTACTTCTCTAGCGATATGTTATAATTTTCTAAATCTTAAATCTCGCTCGACGTTTTGCCGAGGAGAACTTGTTTCACACTTTAAAGCTTTTTGATCCTAAAATTTTGCGCTACAATTAGTATAATATGAAACGCGGCGAAGTCAAGAAGAAAAAACGAAAAAGCCGCAGCGGCGTAAAAAAGTGTAAAAAACGTTTTTTACGTTTATTTTATAAACGAGCTGTATCATCTTCTCAGATTATGAAAAAAGGCGACGGGCCTTAAATTTTGATGAATACATGGAGGAATAAGATCATGCATGACGCGTCAGGCAAAGCGCTTGAACTGAGGCTTGAGTTCCCGAACGGGCTGCCGGAGATGCCGGAGTTCGAACCGGGTATAAGAAGGGCTCCGAACAGGGGCCAGGTGCTCAACGACAAGGAAGTCGTGCTTGCGCTCAAGAACGCGCTGCGCTATATCCCGGTCGAGTACCACAAGGAGCTGGCTCCCGAGTTCCTCAAGGAATATCAGGAGCACGGACGCATCTACGGCTACCGCTTCCGCCCGAAAGGAAAGCTCTACGGCAAGCCTATAGACGAATACAAAGGGAAGTGCATCGAAGGCAAGGCCATCCAGGTAATGATAGACAATAACCTCGACTTCGACGTGGCGCTCTATCCATACGAGCTCGTCACTTATGGCGAGACGGGGCAGGTTTGCCAGAACTGGATGCAGTACCTCCTTATAAAGAAATATCTTGAGATAGTCACCGAGGACCAGACGCTCGTCGTGCAGTCGGGACATCCGCTCGGGCTGTTCCGCTCGCATCCCTCCGCGCCGCGCGTCATTCTCACGAACGGCCTTATGGTCGGTCTCTTCGACGACCCGGAGAACTTCCGCCGCGCGACCGCGCTCGGCGTAGCCAACTACGGACAGATGACCGCCGGCGGCTGGATGTACATAGGGCCGCAGGGGATAGTCCACGGAACGTACAACACGCTGCTCAACGCCGGGCGCAAGAAGTTCCACCTCGCAGAAGGCAAGGGGTTGGCGGGACATCTCTTTATTTCGTCGGGATTGGGCGGAATGAGCGGAGCGCAGCCGAAAGCCGCTGAGATAGCCGGGGCCGCCGCGATAATCGCCGAGGTAGACCCGTCGCGCATCGAAACGCGCCACAGCCAGGGCTGGGTCAGCAAAAGGACGAAAGACCTCGCCGAAGCCTTCAAGTGGGCGGAGGAAGCGATGGCCGAGGGCAAGCCGCTCTCCATAGCCTACGAGGGCAACATTGTAGACCTTCTCCAGTACGCTCTCGACAACGATAAAAAGGTCGAGCTTCTCTCCGACCAGACATCCTGCCACGCCGTCTACGACGGAGGCTACTGCCCGCAGGGAATCAGCTTTGAGGAAAGAACGCGCCTTCTCGCCGAGGATCACGACGAATTCGTCCGCCTCGTAGACAAGACGCTCAAAAAGCACTACGAGCTCATCAAGGCCCTCGTCGCCAAAGGAGCCTACTTCTTTGACTACGGCAACGCCTTCATGCGCGCCGTCTTCGATTCCGGCGTGAAGGAAATCGCAAAGAACGGCGAAAACACCTTCGAAGGCTTCATCTTCCCCTCCTATGTCGAGGACATCATGGGGCCGCTCCTCTTCGACTACGGCTACGGCCCGTTCCGTTGGTGCTGCCTCTCGCGCAATCCAGAGGATCTCATCAAGACCGACCACGCCGCGATGGAATGCATCGACAAAGACCGCCGCTTCCAGGACCACGACAACTGGGTTTGGATCCGCGACGCGGAAAAGAACAAGCTCGTCGTCGGTACGCAGTGCCGCATCCTTTACCAGGACGAGGAAGGCCGTATGAAGATAGCTCTCAAGTTCAACGAAATGGTCCGCAACGGCGAAATCGGCCCCGTCATGCTCGGACGCGACCACCACGACGTATCCGGCACGGACTCGCCTTTCCGCGAGACTTCGAACATCTACGACGGAAGCAACGTCATGGCTGAAATGGCTATTCACTGCTTCGCCGGGAACTGCGCCCGCGGCATGAGCATGGTAGCTCTCCACAACGGCGGCGGAGTCGGAACCGGCAAAGCAATCAACGGAGGCTTCGGGCTTGTGCTCGACGGAAGCGAAAGAGTGGACAGGATAATCCTCGAGTCCATGAGCTGGGACGTCATGAGCGGAGTCGCGAGACGCGCCTGGGCGAGAAACGAGCACGCGATCGAGACCGTAGAGGCCTTCAACGCGAAACGCAGCGACGGACACATCACGCTTCCATACATCGCCGACGACGCATATCTGACGGAGCTTGTAGCGAAGAGCAAGTAATACAGAAAAATCATCTTTGAGCAACGGCATCGGACGGGGACATTCCCCCGTCCGATGTTTTATAATACGGCGAAGCTGCCGCCGCCGGCTGGAAAGAGAATCATTTGACAGAACGCCGGATATACTGTGACCTAGCTATATTGTCGGAGAAAACCGCCGCGGCAGAAGGACTCCGCAAAGCGTAGACATACGCTTCGCCTTTTGGCGTACGCCGCTGGATACGCAAAAATTCCACTCAGTCCGGCTCACGCATGTTATCGTCTAGCATAACGTTATCAAATTTATAAGACGTATGTGTATTTTTATATCGTAAATTAATCCGCATGTTTCTTGCGCTGCGGGGCGCCTGTGGTTATTATTCTGCTGCGTAGCGACGCTCGGACTTGTGCGCGTCTGCGTCCTGAAACGCGAAAGATAGGAAAGAGGCGGCATATAATGAAGATAACTATGCTCGGAACCGGCAACGCGACCGTCACGGAATGCTATAATACTTGCTTCGTGCTGCACGACGGCGCGAAGCTGTTCCTCGTCGACGGCGGGGGAGGCAACACTCTGCTGCGGAGGCTCAAGCTTGCGGGAATCGACTGGAAGAATGTGCGCGACATCTTCGTGACGCACAAGCACATCGACCATCTGCTCGGAATAATTTGGATGATGCGGATGATATGCCAGAACATGAGCCGGGGAAATTACGAGGGCGAAGCGCGCGTCTACGGGCACGACGAGGTCATATCCATACTCTGCGATATGGCGAAAACTCTGCTCGGCGCGAAAGAGGCGGCGTGCATAGGAGAAGGGCTGAAGCTGATAACGGCCGGCGACGGCGAAGAGCGCGAAATCATAGGCCGAAAGGTATCCTTCTTCGATATTCGTTCGACGAAGGCAAAGCAGTTCGGGTTTTCAATGGAGCTTGACGGCGGCGGGAAGCTCACGTGCTGCGGCGACGAGCCATACAACGAATGCGAACGGAAATACGCAGAGGGAAGCAGATGGCTGCTGCACGAGGCGTTTTGCCTGCACTCGCAGGCGGAAATATTCCGTCCGTATGAAAAGCACCACTCGACCGTCAAGGACGCCTGCGAGCTGGCCGAGCGTCTGAACGTCGAAAATCTCATCCTTTACCATACGGAAGATAAAAACATCAAAAACCGCCGCGAGCTCTATACTGAGGAAGGAAAGAGATATTACCGCGGCCGTCTCTACGTCCTGGACGACATGGAAGTCATTGAGCTGTAAAACAAAAATAGCGGACGGAAGATTAAATATATAACGTTATCGATTTTATAAGACACATAAAACTTATGTAAAAAGAGCCGAGGCTCCGGCGTACGCCGTTAAGTCCCGGCTCTTTCTGTTTTCGGCTGCTTTAAGCTAAAAGCTTACCAGTTCTTGGCCTGGATCTCGAAGTACGCCTGCGGATGCTGGCAGACCGGGCACTTCTCGGGAGCCTTGTCGAGTTCAAAAACGGCTCCGCAGTTGCGGCACTTCCAGAAGAGCTTGCCGTTCTTAGCGAAGACGGTGCCGTCCTCGACGTTCTTCGCGAGAGCGCGGTAACGGGCCTCGTGCTCGGCCTCAACCTTCGCTATGCCTTCGAACATAACGGCGAGGTCGTTGAATCCCTCTTCGCGGGCGTCCTTCGCCATGCGCGGATACATTTCAGCCCACTCTCCATGCTCTCCGGCAGCCGCCGCGAGGAGGTTGGCGAGCGTGTCGCCTATGCCACCGAGGGCCTTGAACTCGAGCTTCGCGTGCTCTTTCTCGTTGTCCGCCGTCTCCTGGAAGATGGCTGCTATCTGCTCGTAACCTTCCTTTTTGGCCACCGAGGCGAAATAGGTGTACTTGTTGCGCGCCTGCGATTCTCCGGCAAAAGCTTCCCAAAGATTCTTCTCTGTTTTGCTTCCCTTAAGCTCCATAATAATTCCTCCTATGAGTTAGAGTTGCCACACATAGCTATATTGTATAACCATAACGGAAATAATCAAGAAAGTAATCTGATGTTTTACAAATTAACGCCAATCTGTTAAAGAAAAAGGAAGCAATAGTAAACATAATTAATTTTAGACGCTGCTATAAATATTTATAATTATGGTACAATCGTATAGGAGACATTGCCATTTATCTAAAAATATTGCGTCGCATATCGGAGGGGTGAAGAGCGTGGAGGTTAAAAACCGTTCGATATTCTATAAAAGGGCGGCATCGCATTTAATCAGACGTATAGACGGGCTGAGCATCTGGTTCGGCATAAACCCGCCGGCGATAGACGCGAGCGATATGCTGCTGCATATCTCCGACACTCCGGGCACGCTCTACCCATATCTCAGGCGCGCTCTGCGGCGGCTGCGCCCGGCATATATCGTACATACGGGCGACTTCGCCGACGACATAAAGCTTGAGCGCCGCCGCGGGCTGCTCGGCGCCTATAAAAAGAAAATCAAAGAATTCGTCTCAATACTTGAAGAAGGAAAGTACGGCGCGATTCTCGTAGCAGGCAACCACGACCACGCTCCGACGCTGCTCTCCGAGATAAGCTGCGATACCGTACAGCTCTGGACCTCTCCGGGACGGTTCTCGATCGGGCAGTTCATATTCTGTGCAGGCCACAGCAGCGAGTCCGTCGCCGGTTCAGACGCGCAGTACTGCCTGTTCGGACACAACATGGACAGGCGCTCCGGAGAGGACGAGCACGGCAAAATGTTCCTCAACGGACTTGAAGCCATGTACCTGATACATCTTCAAAGCGGCGAAGTGACGGCGATACCGTACCCGCCCGGAACGGAAAAAGCAAGATTGCAGAAAAGGCGGGCGGGGATATAAAATCAACCGAGATTATACACATCGAGGAGGAACTCAATGCTTTCGCTGATAAGAAAAGGGCCGCAGGGCATGTCACTGGACATTGACGCACACATTTCAGAAATAAGGCGCAAGCTTTCCGCGTGGGGGAGCCTTGTCTCCTTCGACCCGGAGTCCGCAATCAGCAAATACGGTCCGACACGCTGTCTCGTGTTCCTCTCCGCCGCGCAGGACGGCGGATATCTGCGGGAGACATACGTATCGGAGAATCAGCTCGAGCTGTTCCTAACATCGCTGATCAACAGCAGAATGACCGAGGGCGTAAAAAACGCCTCCATGCTCCCCGGCTCCATAATGATGCGCATGCTCGGCGACATCGGCAAAGGCATGGCCGCCATACACAGAGATCTCGGCGGAGAGATCATCGACCGCGACCCGATATACCGTCCCGACCTCCCGGCGACCTCGACGCTGATATATTTCACTGAAAAATCTCTCACAAAGACAGTTCTTACTGAAGAGATGTACGGAAAGACTCTGCTCGTGCATTCGCGCTCAAAGGAGGCGCTCGTCCAATACCTCACGGCGCGCGACATAGAATATCTCGGGGACGCGCTTGGCACGCCCGACTGGAACGACGTAGAAATAAAGATATGCGACTCTGACGGACAGTTCGAGCTCCAGAGGCAGCGGCTTCTGACCGTCATTCACGGAATGCAGGTCGGTATAGTGCTTGAAGAAAAATGGGATCACGAACAGGCCCTCGTGCGGAGGAGGATACCGGTCTACACGGTAAAGCTCTACACGCCGCTCGAGGTGCAGGCGATAAAGCGTCTCGCGATGGGACTTGAATACAACGCCGCCGGAAAAAGATTCGTTGATTTCGACGTATACTGCAACGACCGCAAAATCTCCGCCTTTACAGAGCTTAACGTCCATCCCGGAATGACGAGAAACGACATAGGCGCGGCGAACCGAAACGAGATAATAAAAAATCTGGACATAGACTCGCTGAACGAGCTCATGCGCGCGGAAAGCGCCATAGAAACGCAGCACTGAGCGAACCGGCCGTTCCACAAATAGCCTGGCTTCAACGCATCCTGACACGACGAATTATAATCCGAAGTAAAAATAAAAAGCCGGCACAACCACTGACGTCCGTACAAAAGCGCGCAAAGTACACCGCCGCATACGCCTCATAGCAGGGGATGTGCGGCTGCGCGCTGCATTTAGCGCATCCAGCGACAAGTATTATATAATTATAGAAACATTGAATATATAATATCTAATATTCCTGTATTTTTGCACATAATATGTTCTATTTTTAACAATAAGATTAACTACATTCATAATTAAATGAATTTCTTCTCCGCATTACGTTGAAATTTTAATGTAAATAGCTACGGATAAACAAATATTTAGCTGTATATGAGGTTTTCTGCAGGTTATTTTAGGACTATATTTTATAATTTCTTATTAACTATATATTTCTTTATTTTTATATCATCGATATTGCAAATAATAAGATTAAATGCTATTATGTCTTCGTTATATATAATATCTAGCTTTTTAATTTTTTACATGAAAGTCGAAGCGACAGAATACGTATCACATTTATCTGAATGCGGTACTGGATTCATGTTGTTTGCGCCCATATATACCTTATCAATCAAAAAAAGGGGGAAGGTTAATGGCGGAAATTAAGAAAAGCGGAGAGCAGTTTTCCAACCGCTGGGCGATGTTGTGCACCATTCTCGGCATGGTGATCGGAACCGGCGTCATCTGGCGCTTTCCGAGAGAGGTCGTGGCCAATAACGGCGGCGCGTTCATCATCCTCACATTCGTGGCGACGTTTATATGGGCCGTGCCTCTTATCTGCGCGGAGTCTGTATTCGGCAAAAAAACTAGAATGGCCAACGCAGGCGGCTTTAAAGCGCTCTTCGGAGAAAAGTACGCATGGCTCGGGCTGCTCGTCGCGCTCGTATGCACGCTGATAGGCTGCTATTATGTCTCTGTGTTCGGCTGGGTCATGAAGTACCTTGTACTCATAATCACCGGCTTTCTCGAGGAAGTCCGCAGCGGCGGGATAGAATTCGCGCAGAACTACTTCAACGCTTTCGCCGCTACGCCTCCGAGCTACGAGGCGTGGTGCTGGTTCGTTCTCGCCATCGTCATAACTGCGCTGATCATCTTCCGCGGTATTCAGGGCGGCATCGAAAAGGCGAACAATATTCTCATACCGTCTATTTTCCTGTTCCTCGCGATACTTCTGGTGCGCGTACTGATGCTTCCGGACGCGTGGAAAGGGCTCGCGTATATGTTCAACATAGACGCGAAAGATTTCTTATCCCCCAAGATATGGCTCGCCGCGTTCACTCAGGCGGCTTGGACGACTGGAGCCGGCTGGGGGATGTTCCACGTTTATTTCGTGTATTCATCGAAGGATGAGGATATCGAGCTTAACACTCTGACGGTCACGTCAGGCAACCTGGTGGCGTGCCTGTTGGCCGGCATGGTCGTGCTCTGCGCCGTCTACGCCCTAGCGCCTGATCCCGACCTTGTTATGAAATCGGGACAAAACGGGCTGACCTTCGTACATCTGACGAATCTGTTCGCCAATACCGCAGGCGGCTTCTTCCTAGCCATAGTATTCTTCCTGGCCCTCTTCGCGGCGGCGCTGTCCACGGTGCTCGGCCTGTTCGAGATCGGAGTAAGGAATCTTATAGACATGGGGTTTTCGCGCACCAAGGCGACTCTCAGCGTGTCCGTGTTCTTCTTCGTGGTCGGCTCGTTTTCGGCTCTCGACATGAGGATATTCGACAATCAGGACTTTACGTGGGGCGTCGCGCTTCTAGGCGCGGGGCTGATTTATTCGCTCGCGGCCATTAAGTATGGAACAGAAAGACTATGGTACGAGGACATAATGCCGTGCTCGAACGTAAAAATCAAATGGCTGTGGACTATTATAAAGTTCATCCCGTTTGAATTCGTATTCATCTGGGGCTGGTGGGTATTTCAGGCCGCCAGTTGGTATCCCGGAGAATGGTATAAATTCTGGCCGATCATCAAATATCCGTTTACGCCCGGAACTATGGTTTTCGAGTGGGCGGTCGTAACGCTCGTCTGCATCGCGCTGAATTCGATTGTGGCTAAACGCCTGATTCATTCGAACATGATCGAGTAGGGGAAGGAGTTGGCGAAATGTGGAAGCTGAACATGGTCTTCTGTATCGCAATAGGCTTCGGGTGTTTTTTCTGGGCGATAAAACGGACGCTCAACGCCGAGGGAAACAAGAATAAAAAAGGCTGATGCAAAGCCGGGCTTCGGCTTGGTATAAAAGTAAAAAAACGATGTTCAGGGAGGGAGCAGGGACAATGGAGTTGATCAAGAACCATCCGATACTGGAGTACAGCCACGGACGCGAGGTGAAGTTCACCTTCGACGGCAGGGAGCTCACGGGGTTCGAAGGTGAACCGATAGCGATGGCGCTCCACGCCAACGGCGTGCAGGTCTACCGCGTTACGCCCGAAATGAAGAGGACCAGGGGATTTTTCTGCGCCATAGGCAA
>NZ_NFJQ01000014.1 GCF_002159945.1 Cloacibacillus sp. An23
CGCGGGGGCGGGAGCCAAAGTCACGGTAATAGAAAGCGACCTCCACCCGGGAGGACAGCTCGTCAAACAGACCCACAAATTCTTCGGCTCGCGCGACGAATACGCGGGAACCAGAGGCTACAAGATAGCGGACATCCTCCTTAACGAAATAGCCTCTCTCGAGGACAAAGTGACCATAAAATGCAACTCCACAGTAACGGGCTACTACCCAGAAGACGGAGTCTACACCGTAATGGAAGGCGAAGAAGACTACTACAGGGTAAAAGCCAAAAAAGCCGTAATAGCCACCGGGGCCCAGGAAAGAATGATCCCATTCCCCAACAACGACCTCCCGGGCGTCTACGGCGCGGGAGCCGTACAGACACTCATGAACGTCTACGGCGTAACGCCGGGTAAAAGAGTGCTCATGGTCGGGGCCGGAAACATAGGACTCATAGTAAGCTACCAGCTCGCGCAGGCCGGAGTCGAAGTAGCCGCCGTAGTAGAAGCCATGCCAAAAGTCGGGGGCTACTGGGTACACGCGGCCAAAATAAGAAGACTCGGCATCCCGATACTCCTTCAGCACACCGTAACCGAAGCCATAGGAGACAGAGTGCTCGAAGGCGCCGTGATACAAGAGCTCGACGACAAATTCCAGCTCAAAGGCGAGCCGGAGAAAATAGACTGCGACATAATCTGCATGGCCGTAGGGCTCGCCCCCACCACAGAGCTCTTCTGGCAGGCAGGATGCGAAATGAAATACGTACCGCAGCTCTGCGGATACGTCCCCTACAGAGACAAAAACATGCGCACCAGCAACAAAGACATATGGGTGGCCGGAGACGCCTCAGGAATAGAAGAAGCCTCCGCCGCCATGGTGGAAGGCAGGATAGCGGGCCACAGCGCAGCCAAAGCGTTAGGCCTTACGGTAGACGACGACAAATTCCACGAATACTGGGAAAGGCTCGGCCACCTGCGCGCCGGAGAAGTCGGAGAAAAAATACGCGCCGGCATAGACCAGGTAATGACCGGCGGATGGGAGGCGTAGACCATGGGCTGCTGCTGCGAAACAAATAAAGAAAAACTCTTCAACAGCGGGATACTCGTAGAACACCGCGAAGGGGCCGTACTTCCGCCCAAAGAACAGTGGGAAAAGAAAAAAGGCGGCTACGTAGTGATAGAATGCCCGAAACGGATACCCTGCAACCCATGCTACACAAGCTGCCCGACGGGAGCCGTACTTCCGTTTGAAGACATAAACGACACGCCGAAAATAGACTACGCGAAATGCACCGGCTGCGGGATATGCGTATCGAGATGCCCGGGGCTCGCCTGCTTCGTGATAGACCTGACATACTCGGAAGACAAAGCCGTGATAAAACTCCCGTACGAACTGCTCCCGCTCCCAGAAAAGGGACAGACCGTCAAATGCCTCGGCAGGGACGGGGCGGAGATAGCGGACGGAGAAGTCATAACGGTAACCGAACCGTCCAAGGACAAGACGTACGTCGTGAGCGTCGCGATACCGAAAGACAAATACGACGACATACGCGCGATAAAGGTGGTGTGCTGAAATGGCGAAGGCAAACGTGATATGCCGCTGCGAAGAGATAGAGATAGACGAAATACGCAGATGGATAGCGGCGGGCTATACCGAGTTCGACGAGCTTAAGAGGATACTGCGCGTAGGAATGGGGCCGTGCCAGGGACGTGGCTGCCGCGACATCATCCTGCGCGAGCTCGCGAAGGCGACGGGACGCAACGTCGCCGACATAGCGCCCGGCACGATACGACCGCCGGTGAAGCCGATAAAGATCAGCCTCCTTGCCGAGGACTGCGATTAGGAGGTGTGAAGCATGGATTTCCAGAAAACAGCCGATATAGTAGTAATAGGGGGCGGAGTAGTCGGAGCGGCTACGGCCTACTATCTCGCCAAGTCGGGGCGCAAGAACGTCGTACTCGTAGAGAAGAACACGGTCTGTTCTGGCTCGACCGGACGCTGCGGCGCGGGTATACGCGCGCAGTGGGGGCTTGAGCTCAACTGCCGCATGGCGCTCGCCTGCCTCGACACATTCGAGCAGCTCGACGAAGAACTCGGTCTGCCGACCGGGCTCAACCAGGGCGGCTACCTGCTCATCGCCTATAAGGAGAAGGAGTGGGAGCAGTTCAAGAAGAACGTCGAACTCCAGCACAGTCTCGGTATAAACACGGAAATATTCACCGACGTGAAGCGCGCGCAGGAGATATGCCCCGGCGTCGCCGTAGACGACGCGCTCGGCTTCACCTATTACCACCGCGACGGACACGCCGACCCGTTCCTAACGACCTTCGCCTTCCAGGAGGCGGCGAAGCGTCTCGGCGTCAAGTTCTGCAAATTTACCGAGGTCACCGGGCTGCGTGTCGAAAGAGGCGAGATCAAGGCCGTAGAGACGAACCGCGGTACGATAGAGTGCGGCGACGTGATCAACTGCGCAGGTTCGTGGGCTCAGGACGTGGCGGCGATGGCCGGCATCAAGCTGCCGAACTGGGCCGAGCGTCACGAGATATTCATCACCGAGCCGGTCGATCCGGGCGTATGCCCGCCGATGCTCATGAGCTTCAGCGGAAATTTCTACATCCAGCAGCGTCCGCACGGTTCGATAATCGCCGGAGAAAGCCCGTCGCACGAGCCTGTCACGGGCTACACGGCGACCGTGCATTCCATCGCGAGCATCGCGCGCACGGTGCTTAAGCTCCTGCCGCGCGCCAAGAACATCCGCGTCGTGCGCCAGTGGGCCGGGCATTACGACATGACGCCCGACGCGGCGCCTATACTCGGCGAGACGGACGTTAAGCACTTCTGGCACGCGACCGGCTTCTCGGGACACGGCTTCATGCTCGGCCCCGTCGCGGGACAGATAATGACGGCGCTGCTCAACGGCGACACGCCGATCATCGACCCGACGATAATGGACTACCGCCGCTTCGAGCGCGGCGAAAGAATAATCGAGCCGAACGTCGTTTAGACGCGCGGAAAATTTCCGAGAAAAGACACAAAGCAGCCGCCGGAGCAACTCTCCGGCGGTTTTATTTTTCCCTTTTTACCGGCCTTTCCGCGCGCCGCGCCGCTTATCGCGACCGGGCGCGGTATTATTCGCGCAGCGGCCTTACGCTTCCGCTTCGAGCTTCTGTTTTATTTTCTCGGCCAACCGCCTGATGTAGGCCGGGTTCGTACCGCAGCAGCCGCCTATGTAGGCAGCGCCCATGTCTACGGCCGGGAGCACGTCGCCGGCGAAGGTCTCGATGTCGAACGAGGCGTCGAACGAACCGTCGTCGTTCGCTATCGGCGTTCCGGCGTTGGGTTTGAAGATTACCGGCAGGTCGGTGACGGCCTTGAAGTCCGCGATGACCGGCAGCGCGTCCACAGGGCCAAGCGAGCAGTTGAGGCCGACGGCGGCTACGTTGTACGGACGCAGCCCTTCGACGATGTCCTTCGGCGTGTTTCCCATCATCGTGCGCGCGGTCTTCGGGCGCACGCCGTTTTTGTTGGCTCCCATGAAGCTCATGGAGCAGCAGACGGGAACGCCGTATCCCGAGGCTATCTCCGCCGCTATCTTCATCATCTCGAGATCCATGAAGGTCAGCATCCATATCATGTCGGGTTTTTCCTGCATTCCCGCGCCTATCTGCTCTTCGTACATCGCTTTCGCCTCTTCGCGCGATATTTTGCCGTACGGCTTGAGCAGCCCCGTAAGCGGACCTATCGCGAGCCCTACCCTGACGCGGCCGTCGGCGGCGTCCTGCGCTATTTTTACGCCGGCCGATACGACCTGCCCGACGCTGTAGGAGCTCGAGCGCGCTACCTCCGCGCCGTTCGCTGCGAAAGTGTTCGCCATTATTATGTCGGCTCCGGCATCAACGTATTCTTCGTTGAGCTCGCGCACTATTTTCGGGTTTTCGACGTTGTAGCGCCAGACCGGGACCTTTTCGGAAGCCTTTTCCCAAAGGCTCGTCCCCGCCGCTCCGTCGAGCATGATTATTTTCTTTTCTGCTTTTTCCATCAACGTTCACGCCTTTCCGTAGTCCGTATAATTTCCGCGCGCTATTCCTTCCAGCGGACCAGCTTTCTTTCCGCGAAACTCAGCAGCGCGTTAAGAAGGCTGACTACGACTCCTATGAGTATAATGCCGGCTATGACGTTCGTGTAGTTCGCATAGTCGGAGTAATTTTTTATAAAATATCCGAGGCCGCTCGACGCGCCCGTCATCTCAGCCATCGTGAGCAGCAGGAATGACGTCGAGAGAGTCACATGAAGGCCGGACATTATCCCGGGGAACAGGTACGGTATCATTATTTGGAAAATCATCTCGCGGCGCGTGAGGCCGAGGGCGCGCGCCGAATTTATTATGCGTTTGTCCATCGCGGCGGCACGGTTGATTATCCCCATGAAGGTGGGCCAGAAGATGCCGAGCACGATTATCGCGGCCGCCGCGCTGCGGAAGGTAGGCATGACGGCGACGGCGTAGGGGCTGTATATCACCGGCGGTATCGGGCTCAGCACCTTCGCTATGGGCAGGAATACGCCGCGCATGAACGGAGAAAGGCCAACGAAAAGGCCTAGCGTGACGCCGGAGGCGACGGCGATGAGCATGCTCGCGCCGAGCAGCGTAAGCGACGAGAATACGCCGCGCAGCATAAGTGCGCGGCAGTCCCAGAAGGCCTGAAAAACGTCGCGCGGCGGCGGCAGGAGTATCGGGTTTGCTATCCCCAGGTTGACGGCGGAAAGCTCCCACGCGGTGAGGACGGCGAGCGCGATGCAGGCTATCGCGGAAAACTGCGCCGTCCTTTCCGGCGAGCGGCGGACGCGCGCTGCGTAGCACAGCTCCGTCAGGACGAGCGCGCCCATGAGCATCGCGCAGCCGGAGGGCGCTTTGCGGCTGTTCCAGAGCACGAGCGCGGCGAGAGACGCGAGGGCGAGCTGAGCGAGGGCGAAGGAGCGCTTCATCTCTCCGCCGCACGCCTTTCCCCGGCCTCGCAGAAATATTCCGCGAGACGGCTGACAAGCGAGAAATACTCCCTCGTGCCCGTTATCTCCTTATGCACGCGCGGATAGCCGAAGGGGACCGGGACTTCGCGCCGTATCGCGCCGCCGTCCATGAAGAGTATCCGCTCGCCGAGCGTCACGGCCTCGTCCACGTTGTGCGTGACGAAGAGCACCGTGCGCCCGGTTCCGCGTTTGGCCACTTCGCCCACGAGAGTCTGGAGCGAGCGGCGCATACGCGGGTCGAGCGCGCTGAACGGCTCGTCGAAGAGCCACGTCCCGGCGTCCATCGCAAGAGCGCGCGCTATCGCGACGCGCTGCCTCATGCCGCCCGAGAGCTGGTGCGGATATTTGGCGCGGTCGCCGTAGAGGCCGACCTGCGCGAGATATTCGCCGGCGAGCGATGCGGCTTCGGCCTTGGATATTTTACGCGCGTGGCGCGCAGCGAAAGCTACGTTCCCGAGCGCCGTCATCCACGGAAACAGAGAGTAATCCTGAAAGACTATCGCCCTGTCCGTGCCGGGGCCGCGAATCTCGTCGCCGTTGACGCGCACTGTGCCGGACGAGGGACGCAGCAGCCCCATGACTATGTTCAGAAGCGTGCTTTTGCCGCAGCCGCTGTGGCCGAGCACGCAGACGAACTCGCCGCGCGCGGCGCGCATGGAAAGGCCCCGGAGCACCGGCGGCTCCGCGGCGTAGCTGAAATATATATTTTCCGCCTCTATAGCGAACGGGGCCGCCATGACGCTAAAGATTGTTGGCGGCGTATTCCGCGTCCATTTTTTTGAAATATTCGCAGTCCGGGAAGCGTCTCAGCATTTCGTCGAGCGCCTCGCGATAGACCGTCGAATCCACGCAGTCCGATATATCGGCCTTCGCCCCCTTCGGCAGGTCGCCGTTGGCCTCCATTATCTTGTAGAACTCCTTTATCCTGTTGACCGCCGGGTCCATCGTTATCACCATAACGTCGGAGTAAAGGCAGTATCTCACGTAGTCCTCCGGCTGTCCCGAAAATTCCATGAGTTTCGCGACCGCCGTATCGGGGTCGTCGCGCGTCAGCTTGTAAGCGCGCAGGTTCGCAATCTGGAATTTGACGAGCGCGGCGCGCTTTTTCTCAAAGGTCTCGCGCGAGGCGGTCTGACGGCAGCATACGGCGTTCGGCGCGGCGTCCCTGATGTTGAAGGCGACTGCAAGGCCGCGCTTTTCCGCGATGAGGCCGAAGCCGCTGTTGACGAAGCCTATGTCCGCCATGCCCTTCGAGACGGCCTCTATTATCGCCTGAAAGCCGTCGAGCTGTATTATCTCCACGTCTTTCGCGAGGTCCAGCCCGGCCTCGCGCATCTTCGAGCGCATTATCATCTGCCCGGTCTCGGGGCGGTGGACGGCTATCTTTTTGCCTTTGAAATTCTTTATGTCGCGGTACTTGTCCTTGTTCTCGGGCAGGGTCACGCCCTGGCAGCCCTCCGCTATCGTGCCGCCGTATATCACGAGCTCCGCGCCCTTCGCGGCGTAGGTCAGCGACGGTATGATGCCGAGCGGCAGCACGTCGAGCTTGCCGAGCTGCACTGCGGTGACGCCCTCGTTGAGGTTCGATATCTGCATTATCTCGACGTCGAGCCCCTCGTCCGAGTAGTAGCCCATCATGTGCGCGAGCACGACCATCGCGGGCTTGATGCTGTTTCCCATGTTGCCGACGCGCAGCGCCGCCTCCCCCGCCTCCGAAGCCGCCGGGAAGAGCAACGCCGCCGCGAGCAGAAGCGCGCAGATGACGTTTCTCATACCCGTTCCACTATTCGCCGCCCTCGCAGAAGGGGCAGGCCTCGCCGAGGCATTCGTTGTTGAATTTTCTGTAGGCGCATCTCACCGCGTCCGGCATGCTTATCACCGTGCCGAGATGACGGGCTATGTATTTTTTCATAAAAAGAAGCGCCGCGAATGTGTTGCGCTTGCAGCAGCGCGGGCCTCCGATCTTCGCCATCTCGGACAGAGCGCCCGCCGTGGCGTAGTTGCATAGCCCCCACGTCTCCTTAGACAGCGGCGTCGTGCCGGTGTAGACGCTCATGAATATGCCGCAGCCGACCGCCGCGCCGCAGGCTCCGTAAAAGCCGCAGAAGGCAGGCAGAACGTTGTGCGCGCGCTTCATGGCTTCGTCGAGCTTTTTCCGAAATTCCTCGGGCGAAACTTCGTTCTTCGCGCAGACGTCGGCGAGCAGCACGGCGGGCACGAGATAGTGGTGCGCAAAGTTGTGCATGGGGAAATTCGCGTCGTTCATTACGGAATCGACGACATCCATGACGCCCCGCCCCTCAGGCCGTCTGTAATATTCGAAGCACTTTTCCGTTATCACCTCAAAGCTCCTGTCGTTCCCGCAGCCGGCCATCTCAGCGCCTCCCCTCCCAGCGCCATTCCGCCGCCGCAAGCATCGCCTTGGTCTTCGCCGCGGACGCGCCGCGCCCGGTCTCGGTAGAGAGGCTCGTGTCGCGCGGATTGACGCTGACCTCGGCGTATATCTGGTTCGCCCCGGCCATCAGGCAGAGCTCGTCCGGCTCGTGTACGCCCATCGCGCGCTCCGGCTTCACGCACAGCTCCGCCACGGCGCATATCTTCGCGAGCTCCGCAGCCGATATCTCGCCGCGCCCGAAAAGCCGCGTGCCCGGCACGCATACGCGCTTCATGACGGCCATTACGCCGACCGGGTATTCCTTAGCGCGGAACATCTCGTCGGCGATCTCTTCATAAGTGTGCTCGGGGCCTATCGGCTCAACGCAGTAGTAGAGTTCGAGCCCGGCCTCCTTAACGGCGTCGAGCGTCCTCACGCGCGCCGCCGGTTCGAGCTCCGTGTCGCGCCCCTCGCCGAGCCTGCGTATATGGTAGACTCCCGTAAAGCCGGCGGCCCGCAGCTCGCGCGCGTACTCGTGTCCAAAGTCGCCGACGTTCGCGACGAAGCGCATGCCGTCGGGGATATGTTCGCGCACGCGCCGCGCGTATTCGAGAAAATCCTCCTGCGGATAATTGGCCGTGGTCATCAGGAAAAGCTCGTCCACTCCCTGCGCCGCTATCTCCCCGGCCATATAGCACGCGCTTTCGACAGGCAGGACGAAGCTGTTCTCCGCCGGAAAAACATCCTTCGCGAGCGAGCAGAAGCCGCAGTTCGCTGGACACGGCGACGCCTCTATCCCAATCTGCGCAAATATCGCGCCGCGCCCGCCGAACCGCGAGCGCGCCTCCGCGTTCGCCGCGCATAGCAGCGCGTAATAGTCACCGCTCCCTACCTCGAGCGACAAAAGCTCCAGCACGTCGGCGCGGCGAAGCTCTTCGCCAGCCGACGCCCTTTCAAGCGCTTCGTTCATAAATTCCACTCCTCCTTGCGGATTTCTATAAAAAGCTCCGGCGCGCGGCTTCCTCCGCCGCGCACGCGGCCTGCAGCCTACATCCCGTCGTCTATGACCTCCGGTATCGCCTGCGCGAGGCGGTCTATCTTGTCCCTGTAGCCGAGCAGCGTCGCGCGCCAGAATACGAGGCAGAGCCGACCCTCCTCCGTTATCTCGTAGACGCGCTTGGCCTGCACGCCGCCGTCGGCCTCTATGCGCGAGGCGAGCAGCCCCGACTCCTCCATCTTCTTGAGAGTGCGGTACAACCCCGTAGGGTCTATGCTGCTGTAATCCATAATGTCGCTTTTATAGAGCTTCTTGAGTATCGAGAAGCCGTGCATCGGCTCCTCGTTCAGGAGCAGAAGTATGGACGGCTGTATGAACCTTTCGAGAAACGACCCGCGGCACGCGCATTTCTTCATAACTATTCGACCTCTTCATCTATTGGACTTCATCTAATATATTATCAGAGGCCGCAAAAAATTAAAAGCCGCCGCCGGCTGCTTTTTGCGCGGATAAAACGTTTTTTTGCATTATCGCAAAAAGCGCAGCACGCGCGACCCATTACCGTAAGCTATGGAAGCCTATAAATTACAGGCATTTGCCGCACGCGCGTCCGGCGCGCTATCCTAGACCGCGAGAAGTCGCGCCGTGCGCAGAAAGGAAGATTTATAAGAACAGATGGAAACAAAAGAATTTCTTGAAATAATGGCATCGGGGCGGAAAGTTACGGCGGGCTCCGACGTCCACCGCCATATGGTGGAGCTGAGCCGCGAGGCCATGCGCGTGACCGCGCTGCTGAACTCCGGGTTCCGCGAGCCGGAGGAGATACGGCGGCTCTTCGCCGAGCTTACCGGGCGCGAGGTAGACGAGAGCTTCAACCTGTTCCCGCCTTTCTATACGGACTGCGGAAAGAACATAAAGATTGGAAAGAACGTATTCATTAACTCTTGCTGCTGCTTTCAGGACCAGGGCGGAATCACGGTCGGCGACGGCGCGATTGTGGCGGCCGGCGCGGTCGTGACGAAGGACGTGCCGCCTCTTGCCGTCGTCGGAGGCGTGCCTGCGCGCGTGATAAAAAAGAGTGCGATATAACCGGCGCGCCCGCGCGTCCGCCGCCGGAACGTTCACGGCGATGAGCGCCGCGCTCGGCGGACTTTTCTCGGAAATCCGATCCGCCGTATCCGTCCGCAATAACGGCGAGAAGAGGCAAATCCCCGTTCATGGGCGCGGCTTTTCGCGCAAACGCAAATACCGCCGCGCCGCCTGGCGGACGATGAAACCCTCCGCACAGCGCGGCGCGTGCCGTCAAGTTTTCCTCCGTCCCGGAATCCGGCGGCGCGAAACAAGCGGCGGAGCGGGAAGCTCGAACCGATACCGATTCGGCCCGGGGCATGGCGGACTATAAGTTCTTCGCCGGAAAATTAAACGGCTAAAAAAGCCGGAAGCTTACGCCTCCGGCTCTCGCGTTATGATATTTCCGTCAAAGTTTCGGATTTCCCTATTTCATAGCCTCTTCGACCGCGACTGCTACGGCGACGGAGGCTCCGACCATCGGGTTGTTGCCCATGCCTATGAGCCCCATCATGTCGACGTGCGCCGGGACCGACGAGCTGCCGGCGAACTGCGCGTCGCTGTGCATGCGGCCCATCGTGTCGGTCATGCCGTAGCTGGCCGGGCCCGCAGCCATGTTGTCGGGGTGCAGAGTGCGGCCCGTGCCGCCGCCCGAGGCGACGGAGAAGTATTTCTTGCCGTTCTCTACCGCCCACTTTTTGTACGTGCCCGCGACGGGGTGCTGGAAGCGCGTCGGGTTCGTCGAGTTGCCGGTGATGGATACGTCTACGCCCTCGTGGATCATTATCGCGACGCCTTCGCTGACATCGTCCGCGCCGTAGCATTTGACCTTGGCCTTGTCGCCGTCGGAGAAGGCGCGCTCGCTGACGATGTTGAGCCTGCCGGTGAAATAGTCGTACTTCGTCTCGACGGAGGTGAAGCCGTTGATGCGCGAGATGATGTAGGCGGCGTCCTTGCCGAGGCCGTTGAGTATGACGCGCAGCGGCTCTTTGCGGACTTTGTTGGCCGTGCGCGCGATGCCTATCGCGCCTTCCGCGGCCGCGAAGGACTCGTGGCCCGCGAGGAAGCAGAAGCATTTCGTCTCTTCGCGCAGAAGCATCGCCGCGAGGTTGCCGTGTCCGAGGCCGACCTTGCGCTGGTCGGCGACCGAGCCGGGGACGCAGAAGGCCTGGAGGCCCTCGCCTATCTTCTCGGCGGCTTCGGCCGCCGTTTTGACGCCGCTCTTTATCGCGTTCGCCGCGCCGAGCGTGTAGGCCCAGACGGCGTTTTCAAACGCTATCGGCTGTATGCCGCGCACTATCGCCGCGACGTCCACGCCCTTGGCGAGGCAGATGTCGCGCGCCTCGTCGAGGTCTTTGATTCCCTTCTCGGCGAGGAATGCGTTTATCTTTTCTATCCTGCGTTCGTAACCTTCAAAGTTTGCCATTGCGTTTCCCTCCTACTGCCTGCGCGGGTCGATGATCTTGGCGGCCTCGGCGTAGCGTCCGTAGGTGCCGACGTTCTTCTCGAAGGCCTCTTTCGGGTCTACGCCCTTGCGTATGGCCTCCATCATCTTGCCGAGCGAGACATAGCGGTAGCCGATTATCTCGCCGTTCTCGTCGAGCGCCTGGTCGAGCACGTAGCCCTCGGCCATCTCGAGGTAGCGCGGCCCCTTCGGCAGAGTGCCGTACATCGTGCCTATCTGCGAGCGCAGCCCCTTGCCCAGGTCCTCGAGCCCGGCGCCGACGGGCAGGCCGTTCTCGGAGAACGCGCTCTGCGTGCGTCCGTAGGCTATCTGCAGGAACAGCTCGCGCATCGCGGTGTTTATGGCGTCGCAGACGAGGTCGGTGTTAAGCGCCTCGAGCAGCGTCTTGCCCGGCAGTATCTCCGCCGCCATAGCCGCGGAGTGCGTCATGCCGGAGCATCCTATCGTCTCGACGAGCGCCTCCTGTATCACGCCCTCCTTAACGTTGAGCGAGAGCTTGCACGCACCCTGCTGAGGCGCGCACCAGCCCACTCCGTGAGTAAATCCGGAGATGTCGCCTATCTGCTTCGATTCTACCCATTTACCCTCTTCCGGTATCGGGGCGGGGCCGTGATGCACGCCCTTCGCCACGCATACCATTTCTTCAACTTCGCGGGAACACTGCATGAAATACTTCCTCCTTGTCCCTTCTTGAGTATTCACCCGATAATTATAACCCCACGGGCCGCTAGTAGCCCCATTCAAAATCGGGGCTGCCGGCGTCGAGCAGTCTTTTTTTCATATCTTTCGTGATTTCAGCGAGCGCCTCTTCGGTGCGCCCTTCGCAGCGTGCGACGAGCACGGGCTGCGTGTTCGAGGCGCGCACGAGCCCCCAGCCGTGCGGGTAGACTATGCGCACGCCGTCTATCGTTATCGCGTCGAGCCGCTCCGCGAGCGCGCGCTCCTTCACTCGCTCGACGACGGCGAATTTCAGATCGTCGGGGCAGTCGTAGCGCGTCTCTATCGTCGAGGGGTAGACCGGTATTTCTTCCATAATCTCCGACAACTTGCGGCCGTCGTTCGAGAATATGCGCGCGAGCCGCCCCGCCGCGTAGAACGAATCGTCGTAGCCGTAGTACTCGTCGGCGAAGAACATGTGTCCCGAGACCTCGCCGGAGAAGAGCGCGTGCTCTTCGCGCATCTTCGCCTTGACGAGCGAGTGCCCCGCCTTCCACCAGAGCGGGCGGCCTCCGTACTTCTCTATCGTCTCGGGCAGCGCCATAGAGCTCTTGACCTCGCATATCGCGACCGCGCCCGGGTGCTTCGGAAGTATCTCCGTCCAGTAGAGCGCCATAAGCCTGTCGCCCCATATCACCTCGCCGCGCTCGTCCACGACGCCTATCCTGTCGGCGTCTCCGTCGAAGCCTACGCCGAAGTCCGCGCCCTCGGCGAGCACAGTCTCGATGAGCTTCGGAAGGTTCTCGCGCTTCGTCGGGTCCGGGTGGTGGTTCGGGAAATTGCCGTCGGGCTCGCTGTAGAGCTCCGTCACGCGGCAGCCGATGCGGCGCAGGAACTCCGGCGCATAGAGGCCGCCCGTGCCGTTGCCGCTGTCGCAGACGATTTTAGGTTTTCTCGGCCCCAGCGTTATCTTCGAAACGAGCATGTCGATATACTCCGCGTTTATATCGGCGTGCGAGAACGCGCCCTCGCGCGGAGATTCAGGAAAATCGCCGCTTTCTATGATTTTCAGTATCTCCTGGATGTCGCCGCCCCATATCGTCGCCTTGTCGTAGGCGAGCTTGAGGCCGTTGAACTCTTTCGGGTTGTGGCTGCCAGTCACCATTATGCCGCCGCCGACGGGCAGGCGGTAGAGGCTCCAGTAGAACGCAGGCGTCGATACCATGCCTATGTCCGTCACGTCTATGCCGGCGGCGCAGAGTCCACGCGCCGCGGCCGCCTTTATGCGCGGGGTCGAAAGCCTGGCGTCTCCGCCGAGCGAAGCGGCCTTCACGCCGCGGGCGGCGAGCCACGAGCCGTAGGCGCGTCCTATAAGAAATACGTTTTCGTCTGTAAGCTCGTCCTCTGCAATGCCTCTTATGTCATATTCGCGGAAAATGTGCGCCGGAACGCGGCTCATGGCGATACCTCCATATCTCAGCCTATCGGCTGACGTTCGCGCCGGATGCAAGGCGCGCGGCGCAGGCCGCGCACATGCCCCGGCGTCAATGATTTACTGCCGTCCGACCGCCATAACGCCGACCACGTTCATCACGGGGCCGAGGTTCAGCGATTCTTCTATCGCGGCGCGGTTGAACGAGGCTATGAAGCGCGCGTCGAGGCCGAGGGCCGCAGCCGCGAGGTAGACGTTCTGCGACATAGCGCCCGTAGCCAGCTCGCCGAAGCCGTTCATGTTTATCACGCCGCGGTCGACGAAGACGAGGATGCATGGCGCCGTCTTGGCGTAATCCTGGTTGACGGTGCGCTTGAGCGCCCTCTTGTCGGCGTTGATCTCGATAAGCGCGTTCTTCTCCCAGTTGTAGAGATAGCCGCCGTCCTTAAGCATGACGTAGACGGACACGTAAGGATCGCGCCCCATCGCCATAGGCACCGTCCAGCCCTTGGGCTCGCGGTTCTGCCCCGTCGCGGCCCACAGCAGCGTCGAGAGCTCGTTCAGCGTCAGCTCTTCCTTCGTGAAATCCTGCTGCTGCGCCGAGGCGCGCTTCGACAGCATGTCGAACAGCCCCGGCCCCCCGCTCTTCTGCGGCTCGGGCAGCACGATAGGCACGGCGAAGGCGCACGACGACGCGGCGAGCATAAGCGCCGCCGCAAGGATAAGTATCTTCTTCATAAAAATTCCTCCTTGATGGATTTATTATTTTTTTCTAAAAACATCGTCCCACGCCGCAGGCTCACGCGCCCCACGGCCACGGAACGGAAAATCCGAAAAATCCGGCCGCGGAGCCGCCGAAGATGAAAGCCGCGGCGCAGCCGGCGCAGAGGAACGGGCCGAGAGGCACCGCGGTCTTTCTCGTAACCTTTCCCGCAGCGAGCAGCGGCAGCACGGCGGCGCAGCCGAGCAGGAACCCCGCGTAGAGAGCGGCGGCGGCGAACTTCAGCCCCGTGAAGGCCCCGACGCCGAGCATCAGCACGGCGTCGCCCGTCCCCATGCGGCCGCGGCTGAGCAGTACGACGGCCCAGATGAAGCAGAAACCGGCGGCAGCGCCGGCGGCTCCGTCGATAACGGCGGACGCCCCGCCCGCAAGCCGCAGAGCCAGCCCCGCGCCAGCCATGGCGAAGGCCCAAGAGTCGTATATATAGCCCGTCTCCGCGTCCGTAAGCGTGTGGAAGGCGAGAAAAAGCAGCGAAGCCGACGAAAACAGAAAGGAATAAGAAAATCCGAAACGCAGGAAGAAAACGGCGCAGAGCACTCCGCATGCGAGCTCCGCGATGAAGTCGCGCACGGGGATGCGCGCGCCGCAGAAGCGGCAGCGTCCGCGAAGCGCGATGAACGACAGCACGGGCACAAGGTCGCGCGGCGCGAGGACCGCGCCGCAGGAAACGCAGCGCGAGCGCTCCAGTCCCCACCATTTCTCCCCGGCCTCGGCGCGGCAGGCGGCGGCCCCCGCGAAAGAACCGAGGGACGCTCCGACGAAAAACGCAAAAATCAGAAAAAGCCAGCCGCACGCCGCCATATAGACACCTCACAGACAGAAAGGCTAAAATACAGCCTAAGCTATATTTTACACGAAGACCGCGCGTTAAGGAGTGTCGGGAGTGCCTATAATAACAGTCAACATCAAGGAAGGACGCACAGTCGAGCAGAAGCGCGAGATGGCGCGCCGCGTCACGCAGGCCGTGGCGGAGACGATGGAGGTCAAGCCCTCAGCGGTGCGCATAATCATCAACGAAATGAAAAACGAAAACTTCGCGATAGGCGGCACGCTCGTCTGCGACGACCCCGCGATGCAGCTCAAGCCGAAGGAGTAAACGCACGGCTCCGCCCGCCAATGCGCGGAGCCGGCGCAGCGCCTGCGAGGGCGGACGTCAGACATTGCGCCGGCATCAGTTTCTTTTGTGCGCCGGCAAAAATTCCGCGCCAGCACGCGAGCCGCGCCGGAGCGCCGGCGGCGCGGAACCGGCGTTAAGCATTACGCGCGGCGGACGTCAGTGCGGACGAATAAAAAACATATCCGCGCAAATAACTTTTCCCGGTTTTCATGTAGCTATAAACAAACCGTTTACAATGTGATTTTAAAAATTTTTTATTCCTGCGCACACCGCGCCGCGCCGTCACGCTATTGTCAAGCACTCGCTAACTTACTTAACATTGAAAATAAAGTATATTGGCGGCCTGCAAAGGGCCGGATAAAGGGAGGATCTTGTGTGAAAGACGATTTCGGGAAAATCGGCGTATTCCTTTCGTCGGCGGTCATCGCGGCCGGGGCCGTGCTCATCGGGGCGGTGTACGCGTGGGCTCCGGTCTGTCAGGCGATGCTGAAGCTTGTGAACGGAAGGGAAACGCATATGAAATGTTTCTTCAGCGGGCAGGCGCTCGTGCTGCTCGGCGCGCTGCTGATACTCAACGGGGCGATGATGCTCTTCACGAAAAAGCTCGCGCACGGAGGCGCCGTCGCCGCAGGCATCGGCCTCTGCGTTTTCGCCGTCATCTCCAACCTCGGCATAGGCATCGGCATCTGCGCGAACGTCGAGATGGCCTGCCACGTCACTGCAGCGTGGGCCAAGCTCTGCGGAGGCGCGGCGTTCGTCTTCGGTGCCGCGGCCCTCGCGCTCGGCCTGAAGGCCCGCTGAGGCGCGGAGCATGGCCGGCAGGAGAAAGCTCGGCGCGCTTTCGATAGCGCTGACGAATCTGCGCGGGCAGGGGATGCGCACCGGCGTGATGGAATTCCTCTGTCTGGTGCTTGCGGCCTCGCTGTTCGTAAGCTCGATACTGCTCTCGAGCATGGAGCGCAGCGTCGAACAGACGGTGAACCGCATGGGGGCGGACGTCATAGTCGTGCCGAAAAGCTACGCTTCGGAGTACGCGGGCTCGCTCTTCTCCGGCGAGCACTGCAGCTTCTACTTCGACGGCTCGTGGCTGGACCGCATAGCGGCGATACCCGGAGTGGCTAAGGCCTCGCCGCAGCTATTCATCGCGACGCTGGACGCGTCGTGCTGCGCGATGCCGCTTCAGATAATCGGCTTCGACTCCAAGACCGACTTCATCGTCACTTCATGGATGAAGAGCGCGCAGATGCGCGAAATAGGCCGCGGCGAAGTGATCGCCGGAGCCAACATGTACACGAAGCCGGGCAGCACTCTGATATTCTTCGGAAGAGAGCTGAAAGTCGCCGGCAAACTCGACAGGACGGACACGAACTACGACAACTGCGTGTTCATAGACTTCAGCACCGCGCGCGACATCCTCCGCACCGAGCAGGCGCGCGAGAACAGGCTCGGCGGCATGGACCCGGAAACGGTGATATCTTCGATAATGATACGCGCCGAGGATGGCGTCAACCCGCTCGAGGTCGCGCGCAAGATCAACTACACGATAGAGGACAGCCCGCTGTGGGCCTACACGGCGAACAGCATGGTCAGCAAGGCCGCCGATTCCGTAGCCAGCTTCGCCTCGTTCAGCCTCGCGCTGAACGTGCTGATGCTGCTGACCGCCGCCGTATCCATGATATGTATATTCACCGTCACGATAATACAGCGCCGCCCTGAGTTCGGCGTCATGCTCACGCTCGGCGCGACTAAGGGATACGTCGTGCGCGTGATACTCGCCGAAGGGCTTGTGATAGGCCTCGCCGGCGGCATCGCCGGAATCGCGGCGTCCGGCGGAGTGATGCTCGCCTTCCGCGAGCAGATACTGCTGTGGCTCGGCATACCGGCCTTCATCAGCTCCGTAGGCTTCTACGCGGCGACTGGGGCGAAGTGCCTCGCGGTCGCCGTCGCGGCGGGGCTCGCGGCGTCGGCCTGCGCCATCTTCGCCGTCTGCCGCGGCGAGCCGATAGCTCTGATACAGGAGAAAGAGATATGATTTTACAGGCGTCCGAACTCGTAAAGAAATATACGCGGAGGGGCGAGACCTTCGCGGCGGTGGACGGGGTGTCGTTCTCGCTCGGCGAGGGGGCCTTCGTCGCGCTCATGGGACAGTCCGGCTGCGGCAAAAGCACGCTCTTCCATCTGCTCTCCGGGATGTGCCGCCCCGACTCGGGCACGGTGACGTTCGCCGGCCGCGAGCTGACCGCTCTCGACGAAGACGGCCTCGCCGCGCTGCGCGGGCCGGAGATAGGCTACGTCATGCAGGGATGCGACCTGCTGAACAACTTCACCATCGCCGAAAATATATGTATGCCGTACTTTTTCAGCGCGGCGGCGCGGCGGGGAAACGAGGACGTCTATGCGCGGGCTTCTGAGCTGCTCTCAGAGTTCGGCCTCGGCGGCATGGAGGACGAGACGCCCGCGGCGCTCTCGGGCGGAGAGCGCAAACGCGTCGCGATAGCGCGGGCCTTCCTCATGCGCCCGAAGCTGATAATCGCCGACGAGCCGACGAGCGACCTCGACGACAAAAACTCCGAGATAATACTCGACTATATGGACAAAGCCGCGAAAAGCGGCGTCGCCGTCCTCATGAGCACGCACGACAAAAACGCCGCATCGCGCTGCGGCGAGCTGTGGCGCATGGAGCACGGCCGTCTCACGCAAAGCGCATAACGCGCCGCGCCTGCGCGGAGCACACGAAAAGCCGCCGTCCGGGGAATCATACCGCACGGCGGCTTTTATATTTGATCAACTTTTCCTAGAAAATACACGTCGCCCAGGAAATCTCCTGCGCCCGGTGAAACGGGGCGGGCCATGCGGGACCTCCGTCCAGTACCCACGCAACCTTGCATTGTGGCTATATCGCTTCGGGTTCAGCCTCGGTGCCAGGGATGGAGATTCCGGCCGGAAAATTGCCGGAATGACGTAAATGTTTGCTGTTTTAGTTAATTCTATACCGGGCCCTGGACTGAGGCGCGGCGTCACGCGCGCCTCAGTCAGCCCGCGTATCGCGCTAAAACCTCAGCTCGAGCAGCTTCAGCCCGGCTTCCTGGAAAAGTCCCGGAATTTCGCGGCGCGCGCGCACCTTGCGTATGAATATCGCGAGGTTGCGCGGCTGGCTGAAATCGGGCGAAGCGTCGGTGTAGACCGGGTCTTTGCTGCCTACGATGTCGAAGACCTTCCATTTGCCGTCGGTGTCCACGAAATAGCCCTTCGAGCGGACGACGTCCTCCGGCAGCCTTGTGAGTATATCCTTGAATTTCTCCGCGTCGCCCTCCCAGAAGACGCTGAGCGAGGCTAGGTTGTCCGGCGGGGCCATGTGCGGCGTCGCGTTGGCGAGCGTGTCATCGATGAACTTCTCCCACGCCTCCGCGTCCGGGATGTCCGCCATCTTCTCTTCCGTATCGTCGGAGCGGAATACGCTCCACGGCACGTTGCCGAACGAGGCGCGCGTAATCTTCGCCGCCGGGTTCAGCTCGTGAAGATGCTTTTCGAGCGCGTCGGCCGCTTCCGGCGTCACGAGGTCGGTCTTGTTGATAATAAGCTGCGTCGCGGCCTCCGTCTGCTTTATGACCGCGTTGAACATGTCGAGCCAGTCCTCGAAATGCAGCGCGTCTATGACGCAGATGTTCCCAGCGAAGCGGTAGTAGTCGTGCAGCATCCCGTGGCCGAGGTCTTTCTTCATGTCGGTCGTGTCCGCGACGCCGCTCGCCTCGACCAGCAGTATCGTCGGCCTGTAGTCTTTAAGTATAGTGTAAAGCCCGCGCAGGAAGTCGCCCTTCGCGCAGGCGCAGAATATCGAGCCGCGGCTTATCTCTATTATCTCGAGTCCGTTCTTGCGCACGACGTCGCCGTCCACACCGGCCTTGCCGAACTCGTTCATCAGGACGGCGATGCGCTCATGCTCCGGGTGCGTCTCGAGCAGATGCTTCAAAAGCGTCGTCTTGCCGCTCCCAAGAAATCCAGACAAAAGATAAACCTTGCATTTATTCTCATCCACTACGCATACGTCCCTTCCGTCAAATTTTCCCACAGACTAGCACAGAAGCCGGAGATTAGCAACGCGGCGCGCGCCCCGCGCTATATCCACCCGACTTTGTGCTTGAGCTGAAGCAGGTGTTCCTCGTACCATTCGCGCGGGTGCTTGAGCACGCTGTCGGCGAATTCTTTTGGTACGTCTTCTCCCATTTTGTAGAGCTCGAGCTTCGCCCAGTAGAGCATCGCCTGCCATAGCGGGCGTTTCGTCTCGCTCGCGAGGCGTTTCGCGACTGTGAAGCATATCCCCGCGTGATACCAGTCTTTTTTGCGGCTGTTGAGGACTCCCATGAGGCTGAAGGCGATGCCTCCGCCCTGCAGGCCGTCCTCCCACTCAGTGTGCATTATGTTGTATATCTTGCCCATGCGCTGAAGGTGCGACTCGGCCTCTTTGTAACGCCCGAGCAGCATGAGGCAGAAAGCCGCCTTCGCGAGCGAGAGGCCGAGGCCGCGGAATAGAGAGACCGACTCGCCTATGTTGACGCAGTTTTCGTAGAAGGCGAGCGCTTCTTTTATTTTCTTCTGCGCGAGCATCGCGTCGCCGCGGAAGTGCTCCGCCGCTATGAGGCAGACGGTGAAGTTGAAGCCCTTTTCCTCGAGCCTTTCGAATACGGCGGTGGACATGAGCAGGTATTTGTCCGCCTCGTCGTACTGCGCCGCGAGTATCTTGGCTATCCCGACGAAGCGCAGCGCCGTCCCCTCCCACTTGGCGAGTCCGTTTTTTTTCGCGTAGCCGCAGAGCTTTTTCGCGCAATATGCGAGGCGCTTCGCGTCGTCGCGCTGTATGGCGAGGTAGCACATCTGCGCGCCGGCCTTGACAACGGGCTCCGGCTCTCCTATCGCGAGCGCCTTGCGCACCGCGGCGCGCAGCATATATTCCGCGTCGTCGTAGCGGCGGCTCCACCAGAGATAGCCGCCCTTGAGTATGTAGAGGTCGCGTTCGAGGCGCAGCAGCTCGGGGCTTCCGCCCTCGATGCGGAAGAGGCGGTCCATTATCGCCCACGCCTCCGCCATAGCCTTTTTCGTGTAATTGGAGTCGTCCACCGTCGGAATGTAATACATCAGGTCCTGATCGACAAGCGTCGGGAACACCTCGTGGACGGCCATGAAGTACAGGTCGAGCTCGCGCACGCGCCAGTAGAGCTCCTTCATCGGCATACGGGCCTCATGGCAGTGGTAGTAGAGGCGCGCGCAGGTCTTCCTGTGGCGGTATTGCAGCCGCTTAGGCGCAGAGGCCTCGAGTATCTCGACGTTCTTCGTGTGCAGCGCCGTCCTGCGCGACGCTGACATGCCTTCGAGCAGGGCCTCGCGTATCTTCGTGTGCGTGAAGTAATAGAGCACGTCGCCGCCGTCGGCCTCCTGCTCGCGCAGAAAGCCGTGCAGCCGCAGGTTGCTGTACAGCTTCGAGACGCTCAGCGGGGACATTTCGAGCACCTGCGCTATTTCTTTCATCGACGCGCATTCGGGACATACGGCTATCGCCTCGAGGAAAAGCCGTTCGTTCTCGTCGAGCAGCTCTATCATCGAGAAGTACGTGTTTTTATACGGCGACCCGCCGTCGAGCATCCCGTCCGACTTATACTTGAGCAGCTCGCGGATGAAGAAGGGATTGCCCTCCGTCTGCATATATACGTCGTGGACGCGTTCGTCCGTCCAATCCTCTTCGGGGGCCATCTCGTGGCATATACGCCCCGTCTCCTCGAGATTGAAGCGGCGCAGCGTCACCTCGAACTTTTCAAAAGGCTCGTCGGCGAGCGCGGTGCGCAGCATGAAGGCGGGGCGTATCTCCTCGAAGCCGGTGACGAGCATGTTGAGCGGGGCGCTGCCGTCGCACATTATGGATTCGATGATATTCCACGACGCGTCGTCCATCCACTGAAGATCCTCGACGACCAGCAGCCGCTTGATGTCACGCGACGGCTCGGAGACACTCTGGTGGATGAGTTCGGCTATGTACGAGTAGCTCAGGTCGGAAAGGGCCTTTATATTCTCCTGCTGTGAGAGCGAGATATGCAGCGATTTCAGAAGCCGCATGATCGGCGCGAGCGGATAGGACTTCTCCTCCTGCCAGCAGACGACGGAAAAACATTCCCAGCCGCGCTCGGCGAGGCATGACGTTATCTCGTTGATGAATACTGTCTTGCCTATGCCCTGCTCGCCCCAGACCATGCCGCAGAGCGAACGCCCCTCGACGGAGCCGGAAAAAAAGTCGAGCATCTTCATTATCTCGTCGTTGCGCGCGAGAGGGTTGTCCTCGCCGCCCTGCGACGACGCGCGTATCGCAGGGCCTTCGGTCTTGCGGCGCATCAGCGTCGAGATGTCGGAAAGGTCGGCCTCGATGCCGAAGTCGCTTTCGATCCGGCTCGAGAAAGCGCGCGCCGCGTCCACGGCCTTTATCTTTTGGTTCGTCTTTATATAGAGCCTCACGAGCTCGCCGTGTATCTTTTCGTCGTACGGCTCGCACTCCGAGAGCTTTTCGTAGCATAGCAGCGCGTCCTCGAAGCGGTTCTGAGCGAACCCGGCGAGCTGGGCCTGCGCCCTCTTTTTCAGATTTTTTACGAGAAGGTTGTGATAGTGCTGGCGTTTCGGCAGCAGCCAGTCGCTGAACGCTCCCCAGTCGTCGAGGTCGGCTGAGTCCATAAACGGCCGGCATAGCTCGCTTATTTCGTTCCATCCGAGGGCGTCTATTTTGGTGATGAGATCTACGTCGCGCTCTATCTTCACGCCATCGGCGATGGAAATGACGCCGCCCGCAATATTTACGGGGAGCACCTTTTTTATGCAGCTCACGGCGTTGCTGAGGTTGCGCCGCGCCTTCTCGAGAGTTTTATCGAACCATAGATACTCGCAGATTTTATCCTTCGACATGCTCTTCTCTTCAATAAGCATTAGGGCGAGTATCTGGGCTTTTTTAAAAGTAAAAACATAGGGCGCTCCATCCACAAACAATTCAGGCCTGCCAAGCAGCTGAGCTTTATACTTCAACACAATCACGCCCTTACCTTCATTAATAGAGACTATTGTACGCTTTAACGAAATAGCGTGCCACATTCCCTCTCTGATGTGAAATAAAAAATCTGCAAAAAACTTAATTTTATAATGTGGTCTACCATGATCGCAAAAACATCAGCATTCATATTTTGCATAATTTTTAGAGACAAATGATATTATAAAATTAAAGTTATATTTGTTTTAAATATAAAAATATATGTAGCTCAAGTCTTTATAAACAGAGCCGCCATCGCTACAAAAACATCGGGAACGGAAGGAATGAGCGACATGTAGCCGATGCGAAGCCATCATTAAGAAATGACGCCATACCACTATAGTATAGTAAAGTTCTAAGACGTTTTTAATCGTAAGGAGGCATAAGAATGAGCGGACAAGGCAGCGACGTAAAACTTATGAACAGATGGTCTATGCTCGCGATGAACATCGGAAGCATGATCGGCGCGGGCATCGTTACCCTAGTGGGCATAGCGATGTGCTACACAGGCACGTCGGTGTGGTTATCATACGGCATAGCGCTGCTTTTAGGCTTTCTGTACAATCTTCCTTTCTGCTTCGTCACCAGCGCCGTCAAGCTAGAAGGCGGCCCATATACCCTGGTCAACACGATCCTCGGCAAAAAAATCGGCGGCATCTACATCGTCTGCTTCTTCCTTTATCTCCCCAGCATCGCGCTCTACTGCGTCGCGCTCAACACCTACATACAGTCGCTCTTTGAGGGCGTGCCGGACTGGCTGACGCCCGTAGCGACGCTTATATTCTTCTATCTCGTACAGCTGCGCGGCATCAAGTCGCTCGCGAGCGTGCAGAACGTCATGACCATCCTCCTGCTCATCGGCCTTATGATGTTCGCGCTGATGGGCTTCTCGCGCGTCGAATGGGCGGAGGTAAGCCCGTCATCGCAGAACTTCATGACACACGGCTTCAGCGGAGTGATGGAGGCGGCGCTACTCCTCGTTTTCTCGACATACGGACAGTACTACATCGCATTCATGAGCCGTATGTGCGAAGACCCGAAGCGTGACATTCCCTTCTCGATCATCGGCTGCGTCCTTGTCCTAGTAGTCGTCTACATCTCCGTGACGATCGTCGCGGCCGGCGTCCTGCCGCTCGACAGGGTCGTGAACCAGCCGCTCACGCTCGTCGCAAGGGAAATCCTGCCCGCGCCGCTCTTTGTGTTCTTCATCATAGCCGGCCCGGTCATGGCGCTCTTTACTACGACGAACGGCATAATGATCCAGTACTCCGAGCCGCTCTACACCGCCGCTCAGAACAACTACTTCCCGAAGACCCTCGCCAGACACAACAGATACGGCCAGCCGTGGATCGCCTACACGATAGTCTTCCTCTGCTCCTTTATACCGATAGTCCTCGGATGGGAGATAAGCACGATCGCACATCTTCTGCTCATCGTTGACATAGGCCTCAGTATATTGATGATGATTTCGATATGGCAGGTGCCGAAGCGCTACCCGAAGGCATGGAAGAACAGGTGTTTCCTCAAGGGCCTACCGGACGGATTCTTCTACTTCGCATGCATCCTCTCCTTCATAGTGCAGGCGATAATCATATACAACAGCGTAACATCCATCGACACATACATCGTCGTAGCGACGCTCGTAATCTTCGTCATAGCGGTATTCTACACGCTGCACAGGCTTAAGACGGTCGAGGTCACTCTCCCCGACATAGGCGTAGAAGAATAAACGCCGTAAAGCGCCGCGCGCCCAAAATGACACGCATCTGTAAGACTATATGTCAGATAAAGAACGACAGTATAGAAAAGGAGGCCCAACCCAAATGAAAGAATATGTTGCGAAGTATGAGGATCTTTACAAAATCGTGAAAGAGATGTTCATAGGCATAGGCTACTCCGACAAGCAGGCGACCGCCGTCACAAACAGCCTCGTCGAAGCAGACGCGCGGCACATACACTCGCACGGCACGGTGATGCTCCCGACCTACCTCGGCTACATCGAGACGACCGGATGCCTGAAGCTCGACGCGCCAGACCCGACGGTGGTGCATGAGACGCCCGTCTCCTTCGTCATGGACGGACACTCGGGAGTCGGCTACGTGATCGCCGAGACCGCAGTTAAGAAATGCATCAAAAAAGCGAAAGAATCCGGCATATGCGTCGCGGCGGTACGCTATGCGAACCATTACGGCTACGCCGGACACTGGTCTGAGATGATGGCCGACGAAGGCTTAATAGGCATCACCTCAACGAATACAATAAGGGCGGTCTGCCCGACGAGGAGCGCAGAACGCTTCCTCGGCACGAACCCGATAGCCGTCGCGATTCCGACTGTCGGCGATGAGCCGCGCTTCCTTCTCGACATGGCGACATGCGTAATGGCTTACGGTAAAATATGCAGAAGCAAAGTATTTGCTGAGAGCGGGGTGCTGCCTGACGATATAGTTGTAAGACCCGACGGGACGACGGTGACAGACTTCCCAGAGGCGATAGAGGTCGTGGCGCATGGAGACACGCCGGACAAAATCCCAGTCGAGCCGACGGGCGGAATCGCGCCTCTCGGCGGAACGACGGAACTGCGCAGCGGATACAAGGGATACGGACTCGCGATGCTCGTTGAGCTACTCACAGGCGGCTTCTCGGGCGGCATTCCAAGCAAGTTCATCCCCTACGCCGGCGAGGGGGTATGTTTCTTCTTCATGGCGATCGCCCCAACCGTCTTCGGCGACCCGAAGGCTGTACTGGAGCATCTGAAGTACATCATCGAAGAATACCGCAAGGCTCAGCCCATCTCCGAAGATATGCCGGTGCTCATGCCCGGCGATAAGGAGCGCCACTATCGCGAAGAAGCTCTGAAAAACGGCATCGTGCTGAGCGACGACATCGTCGGCAAACTTCGCGCCGTAGCGCAGCGCGTAGGGAAAGAAACTGAATTTGAGAAGGTATTTACCGTAAAAGAATAAATAAGTTTAAAATTAAAGCAGGTGGTTTTTATGTCAACGAAAGTTACATTCCCAAATAAACGTATGTCCTCCATCATCATGGCTGGCGGCATACGCGAGATACTGGGCCGCGCTGACGAACTTGAAAGACAGGGACGCAGCATAATCCATATGGAGATAGGCCGCCCGGACTTCGATTCGCCGGAATGCGCGAAAGAGGAGACGATCAAGGCGATCAGGGACGGCAACGTCCACTATACAGATATGTCCGGACAGTACGACCTGAGATGCGCCATCGCGGAGAGTTACTGCAAAGAGCACAATATGGACGTGGACCCGGACAAGCACGTCGTCGTAACATGCGGCGCGACCGAAGCTCTTACGGTGACATTCCTCACGCTGCTTGAACCTGACGAGGAAGTCATCGTCCTCACGCCGTACTTCCCCGGATATGCCGACGAAATCGCGCTGGCATGCGGCAGGCTCGTGCCTGTGGCGACCAGGATGGAAGACGGCTTTGGCCTTCCGCTCGGAGATCTGAAGGATGCTATTACGCCGAAGACGAAGGCGATACTCATCAACTCGCCGAACAACCCGAGCGGCGCGGTCCTTTCAAAAGAAGATCTTGAGAAAATCGCGGCAGTAGCTATCGAGCGCGACCTCTGGGTCGTTTCGGACGAATGCTATGAAAAATTCCTCTATGAAGGACAGCATCTGAGCATAGCCAGTTTGCCTGGGATGGCGGAAAGAACCGTCACCGTCTCCGCGGCTTCGAAGACATGGTCAATGACCGGATGGCGCGTAGGTTGGATTGTAGCGCCTGAAACGATGCGCCCCTACGTCAATAAGGCTCATCAGAATATCACCGCCTGCGCGAATTCGTTCGCGCAGACCGGCGTCGCAGAGGCTTTCAAGAGCGCCGGAGAAGACGTCAAGAAAATGGTCACCGAGTACAGACGCCGCCGCGACATGGTCGTCAAATGGCTCAACGACATCCCCGGCATCGAGGCCATCACTCCGCATGGGGCCTTTTACGCATTCCCGAGCATCAAACAGCTCAAAGTGAAAGACGGATTCACCTTCTGTTCGCGCCTACTCGAAGAGGCCGGAGTCTCATCCGCGCCGGGCGAAGTGTTTGGAATGCCTGGACATTTCCGTATCACTTACTGCCGTTCCTACGAGGAAATAGAAGAAGGGCTGCGCCGCATCAAAAAAGCCGTCGAGAATATGTAGCGGACGCATGCGGCTGAATTAAACGCAATATCCCCTACAGGCGGCACACTCGCGCGCATAGGGGATATTTTTTTGCTTAAATTGCTCGTAAGCAAAATATTTTTCACTTATTATTCACGCCAATGCTCCGGCAGGAAACATTTTTTACTCTTCATATCTCTCGGCCGGGCGCTTCAGCGCCGGCGCAAAAAAAATTTTTGCTATTTTAGCCGCTAGCAACGGCAATAGTGCGGCGCAGTGATTGATTTTTGCATACCTTTTGCAGGACGCTGTTAATCTTATAGACGTCAAGCGATGCAAGACTCAAATTTAAAAAATATATACAAACGGAGGTAACATCAATGTCAATAGCGCAGGTTCGCCAGTACATGGTAGAAGGTGACGGAGACGCGGCGGTGGCTCTCGTAAAAGAGCTCATCGAGAAGGGAACCCCCGCGAAGGATATAATGGCCGGACTCACTGAGGAAATGGGGATACTCGGACAGAAGTTCGAGAATTTCGAAGTCTTCCTCCCCGACCTTATGATCGCGGGCGACGCCTTTATGCAGATCATGTCCGTGCTCAAAGAGCACCTCGTCACAGCGAGCGACGGCGCCGCGAAGACCGTCATCATCGGCACGGTCAAGGGCGACTACCATGACATAGGAAAGAATATCGTCGGCATAGTCCTCCAGGCCAACGGCTTCAACGTGGTGGACCTCGGCGCTGACGTGGACCCGGTCGCCTACCTCGAGGCGGCCCGCAAGGAGAAGGCGGACGTCGTCGGCCTGTCTGCCCTCATGACGACGACGATGCCCGGACAGGAAGAGTTCATCAAGCTCGTCAGCGACGCCGGAGACAAGGGCAAGTACCTCGTCTGCGTCGGCGGAGCCCCGACTTCGGTCGAATGGGCCGAGCGCATCGGCGCCGACGTCTGGTCGTTCGACGCTTTCGAGTGCGCCGCGAAGCTTAAGAAGCTCCTTGCGTAATCACATTACCGTCCGGATATAAAGATTGGAGGAATAAATCATGTCAACGTTCAGAATGTGGGAAGTTTTCGCCAAAGCTGACGAGGGCCCGTTCTACAAGGACCAGGCCGAGTGGATGCTCAAGTCCTTCATCCCCAACATCAGAAGAGTAGTCAAAGAATACAACATCAAGTACGACGGACATACGATAGTCAACCAGGACGACGCGCTCGCCGACAGAGTGTGGGCCGCCGCGAAGGACTTCTTCGTTTCGACCGGCGTCTACAACCAGGACACCCACCGCGTAATGCAGTTCACCGAGCGCGAGGTCAACGAGGTGCTCTACACGAAGCGCCCGAAGTACCTCATCGGCGCAGGCCACGACCAGCGCTGGCTCCAGGTCCGCGCGGTAGAAGACAAGGAGCGCCGTCCGTTCCACCTCTTCAGCCCCGACGCGAACTTCAGCACCGACATCCACAAGAAGGCGTGCATGGCCTACCTGAAGGAACCTCTCCTCGACGGTCTTTGCGCTCCTCTGCTTGAGGACTTCATGGGCCGCAAGGCGACCTCGCAGAACCCGACCGAAGTCGCCGCCGCTATGGAGCACGCGATGAACCTCCGCGACGCGCAGCGCCTCGTCGGAAAGCCCGACGTGTGGACGGTCTCCGTCGGCACCGCCGAATCCGCGCAGGCCCAGATAGCCGCCGGAAACCCGGTCTGGGGCGTCCGCCAGTCGCACCTCGACGGCCGCATGGTCTCCATCCTCACCGAGATGACGACAAACAACGCGATGCTCAACAAGTCGCTGCACTACCGCTCATACGGGAACGTCTTCGGCAACCTCTGCGGAGCCATCTTCGGCGGACACGCGGGCGGCACCGAAGGGACGCTCGTCCTCCAGACGGCCTACAACATCGAGGGCGCGTGCCTCTACGGTTCCTGCTGGGCTCTGAACTTCCCGTTCCACCTCAAGTGGCAGTCCACGACGACGAGAGAGCTTCTCTGGCTCCAGAGCGTCCTCAGCCAGGCGATGTCGCGCAACTCGAACCTCATCTTCCTCAACAACCTCTTCGCGAACGCGGGCCCCGGCACCGACCAGCTCTATTGGGAGTGCGCCAACCACGCCCTCGCGACCGAGTGCTCCGGCGGCAACCCGTGGGGAGCCGCGACCTGCCGCAACAAGTTCACCGACATGGCGACGCCGCTCGAGTCCCGCTTCTATCACGAGACCTCCGAGGCTTCCTTCAAGATGCGCCTCACCAGAGCCAAGGCCGAAGAGATCTGCCAGAAGATCATGGAGAAGTACGAGAAGCTCATCCCGATCGACAACTACGGCAAGCACATCCAGGAAGTCTACGACATGGAGCGCATCGTGCCGCGCCAGGAATACCTCGACCAGTACGAGCGTATGCGCGACGAACTCAACAAGCTCGGCGTGGAGTACGCTTACTAATCCCTACGGACAAAATCAGAGTTTTACCGCAAAGAGGCGCTTATGCGCCTCTTTGTAATAAATAGGCATTTTTGCTGACTTGACGATAACACAATCATAATGAGGTGAACTTATGAACGGTAAAGAAAGAGTCCTCAAAGCCCTGCGTTTTGAAGAAGTAGACCGCGTGCCTTGGGTTCCATTCACCGGCGTACACGTCGCGAAGCTCGTAGGCTCTAACGCCGAGGAGATGCTCAAGGACGGGGACATTCTTGTAAAGGCCGTCGAGACCGCCGCCGAACGCTACTACGCCGACGGCGTATGCTCCGCCTTCGACCTCCAGGCCGAAGCGGAAGTTCTCGGCTGCGCGCTGCACTGGAGCAAGAACAACCCGCCCGCGGTCACGGGACACGTGCTCGCGCAGGGCAAGACGCTTGAAGACCTGCCCGAATTCACGAAGGACAAGGGACGCCTGCCGATGTTCTTCGACGCGACGAAGAAGCTCGTCGAGCGCATAGGCGACAAGGTAGCCGTCTTCGGTCTCTGCTGCGGGCCGTTCACTCTCGCGCTGCACCTTCGCGGCTCGGCTTTCATCATGGATATGATGAAGAAGCCCGACGAGGCGCACAAGGTCCTCAAATTCTGCGCGGAAATCACGCGCCGCATGGGCGAGTGGTACATGGAGACCGGCGCGCACGTCGTCGCGGTCGTTGACCCGATGACGAGCCAGATAGCGCCGAAGCACTTCGAGGCCTTCGTCTCGCCCTACGTGAAACCCGTCATTGACGAAGTACACGGCAAGGGCGGCATCGTGACGCTCTTCTGCTGCGGCAACGCGACGAAGAACATTGAGCTGATGATGCAGAGCAAGCCGGACGCGGTCGCCTTCGACGAACAGGTGGACCTGCAGTTCGTCAAAGACCTCGCCTACAAGTACAACGTCGCATTCGAGGGCAACATCCCGCTCACGACGACGCTGCTCTTCGGCTCGCCGCGCGAGTGCGTCGCCGACGTGAAGAAGCGCATCGAGATAGGCGGAAAGCGCGGCTACATACTTTCGCCGGGCTGCGACCTGCCCTACGACACTCCGTTCTACAATCTTGAAGCCGTCGGAAAGTACGCCGCGACGGGCGAAGAGCCCTCCGACACCGCTGGCTTCATGTCGCTCGAAGAGGCGCTTACCAACGCCGAGGAATCCGGCGACGTATTCGAAGACGTAAAAATCGAGCCGGGCAAGGTGTTCATAGAGATAGTGACGCTCGACTCCGAAGGCTGCGCGCCGTGCCAGTACATGTGCGAAGCCGTCAAGAACGTAGCGCCGCACTACGGCGACAAGCTCTCGTGGCGCGAGTCGCTGATCAAGAGCGCCGCCGGCATCAAGCGCACGCAGGCTCTCGGCGTCTCAACGCTGCCGACGCTGCTCATCAACAACGAAGTCGTCTTCGACAACATCACGCCGACCGAAGAAGCGCTGATGAAGGAGATAGACAAGAGGCTGAAATAGCATAACGGCGCGCCCTCCGCGCGGGGGCGCGTATTTTGTATTTTTATTCACAAAACTGTTCCGCGATTTTGAGGGGTTTCGCGAAATGGTTTTATGGTTTATTATTTACCCACAACTTAATCATCCTTTATGCAGAAACGGAGGAATAAATCATGGCAGCAACAGACAAAAAGCCCAGCTTTGCCGTAGCTCTTGGGACGTTCGTGATCATAGCGGCGATAATCGCCTACGGACTGCTCGGCCTCGGCATGGACGCCCACGTGCCTATCGCCATGGCCGCCACTGCGGCGGCGCTGATAGGCAAGTTCGTCGTCGGCGTCTCGTGGGAGGACATGGAAATCTCGGTCTTCAACGCTATCACCTCCTCTCTCGGAGCCCTTCTAATCCTGATAACGATAGGGATGCTCGTCGGCGCGTGGGTGCAGGCCGGCGTCGTGCCCGGACTTATCTACTACGGCTTCAATCTTCTTTCCCCCGGCATTTTTCTTCTCGCTTCGCTGCTGATATGCTCCATCATAGGCATAGCGATAGGCGCCTCGTGGGGCGTCGGCGCGACTGTCGGCGTCGCGCTCATCGGCATAGCCGCCGGGCTTGACATCCCCGCCCCTCTCACGGCCGGCTTCATCCTGTCGGGAGCGTACCTCGGAGACAAAATGTCCCCGCTCTCCGACACGACGAACCTCGCTCCGGCCGTCGCCGGGTCGAACCTTTTCGACCACATCCGCGCGATGATGTGGACGACCGTGCCGTCGTACCTCATAGTCTGTGTGATAGCCGTCGTCCTCGGAACGCATTACTCCGGCGGCGGAGAGAATTTCGACGCGAGCCGCATAATCGCCTTCCAGCAGATCATCGCCGCGGAGTTCGACCTTAACCCGCTGCTCGTCGCGATACCGCCGGTCGTGGTAATCGGCCTCGTACTTCTCAAGTGCCCCGCTATACCGGGAATGGTCGCGGGAACTCTTTCCGCCTCCGTCATAGCGATGTGCCACGGAGTCAGCCTCCACGACGCGATGACCGCGATACACTACGGCTACGAATCCTCCGTCGCCTCCAAGCTCGCCGAAGCCTCCGCAGCCGACATACCCGCGCTGCTGGGAGAGTACGGCATCACCGGAGTGACGCCTGAGATGGCGCACGAGGTAGGCGGCATGGTCACGGAGCTTCTGAACCGCGGCGGCATCGACAGCATGATGTGGTCGCTGTCGATGATCATGATAGCGCTCGTCTTGGGCGGCATAATGGAGCGCTGCGGATACCTCAGCGTCCTGCTCAACCCGCTGCTCTATAAAGTCCGCCGCGTCGGTGACTTCATCACGCTCGTCGTAATCTCCTGCTTCGTCAGCAACTTCTTCCTCGGCGACCAATATCTCGGAATCGTCGTCCCGGGGCGCATGTTCCGCGAAGCCGTAGAGAAGAGCGACCTCTCGCCGCGTATGCTCTCCCGTTCGCTCGAGGACAGCGGAACTCTCACGGCCGTCCTCATTCCATGGACGGGCTGCGGAGCCTTCCAATCGAACGCGCTCGGCGTGCCTACGCTCGAGTACGCGCCATACTGCTTCCTGAACATAATCAACCCGATATTCGCGATAATCATCTCCTACCTCGGCATAGGCATATACTGGGGCTCCGACAAGCACGACAAGGTCGAACGGCGCACGGAGCTCACATTCCCGAGGGAAGCGTAGCGTAAGCGCCGCCGCGCCGCGCGCGGCATGACGAAGAAACTAAGGACGAAGCACTCCGAAGGAAGAGCTTCGTCCTTTCTTTAAGAAGGCTCCGCACAAGGAGGGAAAGAACCATGAGAGAGATAAAAAAATCGCTCGAGATAGTGGCGCGCGACGAAAGGGCGATAGCGCCGTCGTCGCGTTCGCCGTATTACCCCTTCGCCGTCGGATCGGGGCGCGGCGCGACGCTGCGCGACGCGGACGGCAACGAGTACATAGACTTCGCGGCGGGGGCCGCTTCGCTGAACACGGGGACCTGTCACCCGCGCGTGACGGCCGCGATAAAGGAGCAGGCGGAGAAGCTGCTCTGTTACACGATAGGCTACATGTACGAGGAATCGTCCGTCGAGCTCGCGGAGAAGCTCGCCGCGATAACGCCCGGCGATTTCCCCAAGAAAGTCGCCTACGGCCTTTCCGGCTCCGACGCGATGGACGGCGCTATAAAATTCGCGCGCGCCTACACGGGACGCTCCGAGATAATCTCATTCAAGACGGCCTATCACGGCGTCACATACGGCGCTCTCTCGGCCTCCGCCATATCGCTCAACATGAGGCGCGGGCTCGGCCCGATGCTGCCGGGCTTCCACCATTTCAGCTATCCGCACTGCGCGGCGTGCGCGTGGCGCGAGAAGCCGGAAGACTGTTCCCTCGCCTGCCTCGAAGAGATAAAGACGGCCTTCTCTCTCTATCTGCCGCCCGATGAGGCCGCCGCCGTGCTGTTCGAGCCGATAGGCGGCGACATCGGCCTCGTCGTGCCGCCGGCCCGCTACGTGCGCGCGCTCGCTTCGCTCTGCCGCGAGCACGGGATACTGTTCGTGTCGGACGAGGTGCAGCAGGGCATGGGACGCACCGGAAAATGGTTCGCGATAGAACATTTCGGCGTGACGCCGGACATCATCGCCGTCTCGAAAGCGCTCGCCTCGGGCATGCCGCTCTCGGCGCTCGTCATGCGCGCGGAGATAGCCGACTCGGTGCGCGACCCCGGCCACTGCCTGACGCTTGCCGCGAACGCCGTCTGCTGCCGCGCCGCGCTCGAGACGATAAAAATCATCGAAGATGAAAACCTGATTGAAAAAAGCGTCCGCACGGGCGAGAATATAAAAGCGGCGCTGGAGGCGATGAAGCGCGTGCTCCCCCGGCTCGGCGATACGCGCGGCCTCGGCCTCACCATAGCGCAGGAGATAGTGGACGAGAGCGGCGCGCCGGACCGCGGCGCGTGCGCGAAGATATGCTGGCGCTGCTGGGAGCGCGGGCTGATACTGACCTTCCTCGGCGACAACGTGCTGAGGATACAGCCGCCGCTCGTCATAACGGAAAAAGAGACGGCGCGCGCCCTGGAAATTCTGCGCGCGTCGATAGAGGACTACGAAAAAGGCCTCATTGAAGACGAAGTTCTGACTTTTGCGAGAGGATGGGCTTGATGGACGAAAAAATGTGCGAGATAAAATTCCTGCCCGACGGGCTGACGGCGCGCGTCGCGCCGGACACGCCGCTCACGGAGGCGGCGGACGCGGCTGGCGCGAGGATAGGCCGCCACTGCGGCGGCGCCGGCGTATGCGGCAAATGCCGCGTGAGGACCGGCGCGGACGACCCGCTCTCCCCCGTGAGCGAGACGGAGCGCGGCGCGCTCGGCGAGGCCGGGATAAAGGAAGGACTGCGCCTCTCGTGCTGCGCGCGCGTCGTGCGCGACGGGAGCGTGACGATAGTCGACCGTGTCGAATCGAAAGGGCACAGCATACTCGAAGGCTTTTCCGACGGCATATCGGACTGGGCCCCAGACGCTAAGGGATACGGAGTCTCGGTGGACATAGGCACGACGACCGTCGTCTGCTACCTTTTCGACCTAGACGGACACGAGAGCATAGACAAAATATCGTTCCTGAATCCTCAGGTGGCATTCGGAGACGACGTAATCTCGCGAATCGCATACGCCTCGTCCTCGCCGGACGCGCTGCCGAGGATACAATCGGTCCTGACGGAAGAGATGGACAAAAGCCTCGGCGTGTTAGCCGAACGCAACGGCATCAAAAAAGAAGAAATCACTGAAATAGTGATAGCCGGCAACACTGTGATGGAACACCTCTTCGCGGGAGTTTCGCCCGAAAGCATCGGGCGCAGCCCCTACACGCCGCAGTTCCTGACATATCCGCCATTCCCCGCCTCGAAGCTCGGAATCCGCATAAACGAAAACGGAATCATAAAAATGCTGCCGAACGTCGCCGGCTACGTCGGCGCGGACATAGTCGCCGGCGTCGCCGCGCTCGGAATGGAGCGCGCGGAAGGCGTGACGCTGCTCGTGGACATCGGCACGAACAACGAGATAGTGATCGGCAGCCGCGACGGCCTCTTCTGCTGCGCGACCGCGGCGGGGCCGGCCTTCGAGGGCGCGCGCATACAGTACGGGATGCGCGCGAGCACAGGAGCCATTGAGAAGGTCTATATGGATGGCGGCGAGCTGCGATGCAAGACCATCGGCGGCGCGAAACCCGTCGGCCTCTGCGGCTCCGGCCTCATCGACGCGATAATGGTAGTCCTGCGCGAAGGCGTAGTCGAGCCGAGCGGACGCTTCACCGCGCCCGAAAAGTGCGTGGACCCGCGCTTCGCGAAGCGCCTCGGAAGAAACGAAAACGGCATGGTCCGGCTCCTGCTCACCGACGAAGAAAATCCCATATACCTCACGCAGAAAGACATACGCGAAGTACAGCTCGCCGCCGGCGCGGTCAAAGTCGGCACGGAAGTCATGCTCGAGCGAGCCGGCATAACGAAAGACGAAATAGCGGAAGTCTGCCTCGCCGGGGCCTTCGGCAACAACATAGACATAGAAAGCGCCGCGGCCGCCGGCCTCATCCCCGACATAGACCGCGCGAAAATACGCGGCGTCAAAAACTCGTCCGGCCTCGGCGCGAGCCTCGCCCTCGCATCGGCGGAGTTCTACGAGCGGACGAAAGCCGTCGCCGAAAAGATGAAATACGTCGAACTGTCGTCCCTGCCGGACTTCCAGAAACGCTTCGTAAAAGCCATGGCCTTTTAGCGCACGGCGGAAAAGATACGCGATGATGGAAAAGAAAATAAAAATACTGCTCTCGGACTGGGCCGCCCCGTCCGTTATAGAAGAGACGGAGACGCCCCCCGTCGCGGTAGACCTGTCCGCGCTTGAGAAATTCTACGCCGCGATGGGCGAACGCCACAAAAAACAATTTGACAAATTCGCCGCCTACTGGGAAAACGAAGGCTTCGAAAAGCTGTTCAACCCCGCCGCGCGCGTCGTCGCCATGCCGCTCTCAGCCGCCGAAGAAAACTTCGGCGGCGGGCTGCTGCGCGTCAACGACTCCGTAAGCGAGGCCGTCATGGCCGTCTGGACGATAGGCGCGGAGCTTGAACGCGAGTGCAGCGAAATGATGAACTCGACCGGGAGCCTGATGACCGGCTTCCTGCTCGACGTCGCGGGCTCAGTCGCCCTCTACGGCATGCACGCCGCGCTCGGCTCGTGGGTGAAAGAGCGCGCCGCGAAAAACGGAAAATTCGTCAACGGAGAATTTTACCCCGGCATGGGCAGCATGAGACAGGACCTCATGGAAAAGGTCGTGGCGCTCGGCGACACGGAGCGGACGATAGGCGTGGGAGCCAGCGGCCTCTCGCTGCTGCGCCCGAGAAAATCCCAGTGCTCATTCGTCGCCCTCGGCGCCGCGGAGCACGAGGTAGTCGTCAAAGCCGAGCCGTGCAGCCCCTGCGCCGGCAAAAAATGCCTGTACTACCAGCTCGGCGGCTGCCACATGCTCACGCTCGGCTGACCGTGCAAAACCCCGGGGCCGCGCCGGAACCGTGCGCGCCGCTTCGGCCCCGGGCGCTATGCTAATCGTACTCGAGCACAGAGCCGGAGCACATCTCCTCAAACGCGAACCGCGCGGACAGCGCGGCGCGCGCGGCGGAGCAGGTGCAGTGGCAGGCGTGCAGCGCGCGCGGCGCTGCCTTCTCGAAATAATCCAGCACGGGGCGGACCTCCGCATCAGAGCCGGAGCGAAGATGAAAGCCGCCCACGACGTCCGCTATCACGCCCCGCCCCGTCACACGCTTCGCGCGCTCTACGATATTGCATATCCCCGAATGCGAGCAGCCCGTGATTATCACAAGGCCGTCCGCGCCGTCGTAGACGAGAGCCGAATCGTCGCGGCAATCGTCCGGCCTCCACGCGCCGTCCTCAAGCCTCTCGCCCACCGTCCCGCGCGGCGTGACCGCGGCCTCTATCTCGCCGAGCCAGTATAGATTTTCCGCGACCTCCGCCGGCTCGCGCGACGGACGAAGCTCGAAGAACGAGCCGAGCACATCGGGAGAAACCAGCATCCCGGCGTCGAGCCCGCGTAGCCTCCTGCGCCCGAACGCGCCCGGATGGCAGAACAGCGGCGGCCTGTCCGTCAGCCCGCGCGCGGCGCGCTCCAGTATCATCGCGCACAGCCCCCACGTGTGGTCGCTGTGCCCGTGCGACAGCACGACCGCGTCCGGCGCGGCCGCGTCTATCCCCATTATCCGCGCGTTATCAAGAAAAACGCCGGAATACCCGGCGTCGAAAAGAATCCTTTTCCCGCCGCACTCAAGCCAAAGCGAAAGACCCGGCTCCGCAAAAAGATAACGCCCGATCGCCGCGCCGTTCTCCACAAGCGCGCTTATCCTCAGCATCGTCAACACCTCCGGGAATATTTTATATCAGCCCCGCCGCTCAGAAAAACAACGGGCCGCGCCGCCGCCGCTTATGGTGCTTTAACTTTTACATAAAAACGACGCCGTTCCGCGAATCTTCTGCGCGGAACCTCCGTCCTAAACACTGAGGCTGAAACAACGGGATATAACAATGAAAGCTGCTGCTGGGTACGGGACGGAGGCCCCGCAGAGCCTGCCACGCTTCATCTGGCGCATGTACGCTGCGGGGCGGCATATATTTTTTATAAAAGTTAAAAAACTATAAAAATCCGGCTCGGGCGAAAAGCATAAAAAAGCCGTCCGCTTAACGCGGACGGCTTACGCATGACATATTCTCCGCGGCGTTACATATTCTCCGCGTACTCCATACCGCCCTCGTGGAAGTAAAGCTCCGCCTTGCGTTCGCGGAAATTCCGCACGCGGTCCCAGCCGTCGCTGTGGATATAGCCGTAATTGCCGAGCGGGCTGACCGTCAGGCTGCCGGGGACGATATACACGTCGTAGTTCGCAAATACCCCGTTCAGGCGGCTCCAGTCGTACACGCCGCCGCCGTAGAATTCGCCGCCCACGATGACGCCTATCGCTCCGGGATGCGTGCCGACGACGCCGGCGAGCAGCGCGTCGGAGAGGCCGAACTCGTATCCGAAGCCGCTAAGCACGTCGCCGTTCACAAGCATCTGCCCCAGAGCCTCCGGCGCAGTGCCGGTATAGACGGGCAGAGTCCCGAGCACGACGCTCTGGTCGTCGGCGGCGATTTCCAGACGCGCCGGGGTGACTGTTATGCCGCCGAGCACGGAGTCGTTTTCAAGCTCGTAGTTGCCGGCCTTGCCTCCCGTGAGCGTCAGCCCTTCGAAGACAAGGTTGTCCTTATAATGCCCCACGTCCGCCGTCACGCGGCCGTCTCTGTTCGCCTCGTAGTCTCCCGTGAGGTTGACGCTTCCGACGGACGACAAATCGGCGTTCAGCCCGACCTCGTCGCCGTAGACCAGCCCGTTGACGGCGCCGCTGCCGGGCGTGAGGGTGAAGCCCGCTCCGCCCTGGTTCCCGTAGACTATCTCCGCGTCGGCTCCGCTCACGGAGACCTTTTTCGGCGTGACCGTCGATTTTCCGGCGACGACCGTTATGTTGTAGTTGTTGGTAAGGCCGTCCACGCCGGTGAACGCGGAGCCGTAGCTTCCCTCCGCGACCGTCCAAGTGTAGCCGCCTTCCCTCACGTCGTTCGTGCGCTCATCTCCGTTGACGATGACGGTCGAGCCGTCCGTTTCATATCCTCCGGCGTAGCCGAGCGTACCGTTCTCGTCGCCGTTGGTCAGCCCCGTCACGCCGTTCGCGGCGATGCCGTACGCGCCGTCCCGTATCGTCGTGTCGCCGTAAGTCCTCTCTACGTCGCCGAGGGCTATTGTGAGGTTTGCCTTGTTGACGACGGAATCCGCCGGGCCATCGACAATGATGTTATAGTTTCGGTCGATGTCCGTGCCGTCGCCGCCGGAGACCGTTCCGTTCCACATATAAGCGCCGCCGGCGTCATTTGTCACTTTACCGGTCACATTTCCCGTCAGAGCGCCGTCATCCGTCATTGACACCGCGAAGTCGTCCACTCCGTATTGGTCACCGTTTGCGAGGACGAAGTCGTCCTTAATCGCGTACTTGCCGCCGTTGTTCGTCAGCGCCGCGTCGCCGTAGGTGCGTTCCGCGGTATCGAGCGTTACGTGCAGGTCGGCCTTGTTGACAACGGACTGACCGGGCCCGTCTACTATGATGTTGTAGTTCGTGTTAATGTCCGTTCCGCGGCTGCCGGCGACAGTGCCGCTCCACTTGTAATCGCCGCCCGCGTTGTACGTCACTCTGCCGGTCTCATTGCCGGTAAGTGCGCCGTCTCCCGTCATCGTCACGTCGAAGTCGTTCACGCCGTACCGGTCTTTGTCGCCGTTCACAAGGTTAAGCCCGCTCTCTATCGTATATTTGCCGCCGTTGTTCGTCACAGCCGCGTTTCCGTAGGTGTGCGTCGCGTCGGCGAGCGTGACGTGAAGCTCGGCTTTGCCGACTGTCGATTTGCCGTCGCTTACGGTAATGGAGCTTGCGCTGTCCACAAATTCGTAGTTCTGCGAGAGGGCGCCGAGGCTGAAGCTCGCGCTCCATTCGTATTCGTCGACGTTGTTTGTCGTCGTCTTGCCCGGAACGAGATTGTCCACCGCGCCGTCCGCGGTCTGCGCAAACGTGAGGCCGTTTGTGCCGTTAAGCTCGGCTATCATTTCAGAGGTTAGCTCTTTGTCGCCGTTCGCCACGCCATAGACGAATCCATATCCATCGTTGTTGGTAACGTGATACTCTCCGTCTTCTGCGGCGGTGTTGTTCGTTATCGTTTTGTTTCCGTAGACGCGGCTAATGTCGTCGAGCGTGATGTTGAGCTGCGCTTTGGCGATGTCGAAGTGGACGTCGATGTCATAGCCGAGATTGTTCGGATTGAATACGCCGTCGTCTGTCGTCGCGGCTATCTGGGTTAAGCCGAACGCGAGGTAGCCTTGTCCGACGTTTTTCCATTTGAGGGCTTCGAGCAGTGAGTTGAGGCTGCCGTCCGCAGTGAGAACATTGTTTACGTCAAGCCCCTGATCCTGTCCGTTGTAGACAAAGCCGGGATTCTCGCCGTCGTACTTAGCTTCCGTCAGGAACACCTTAAGCAGGGGCGTGTTGTAGCCGTCGTAGAATTTCCAGACGTCGCCGAAGCCGTCGTAGCTTCCTCTCTGTTTCTGCTCGTCGCCCGTGATGACTTTAGTTGCGCTGTCGTCGCCGACGGCGAAGCTGTAGGCGTTGGTTATTGCGTTTTCGGCGGCGTTATTGTCGCCTATCAGATTACCGCTGTCATTCGTCGCGTAGATGTTCTCTATCTTTCCGCTGTTTTCGCCGACGGCGTTGCCTTTCGTGCCGTTCTCCGCCGTGACTTTGGTCGTATTGTTGTAGGCGTTTGTCAGCTCGCCGCTGTTGCTTCCGACGAGGCCGCCTACGTTTGATGTGCCGCGAATTTCTTCCGTGACTTTCTGCGTGCCGGCAGTAGCGTCAGCCGTCATTACTGTGTTGAATACCTGGTCTATCGTTCCGGCGTTGGTTCCTGCTATGCCGCCCACGTTGTTCGTGCCGGTCACGACGCCGGTGTTGTAGCCCGCTTCGAGCGAGCCTCCTGCCGCGTTGTTCCCGACGAGGCCGCCTGTGTTGTCCGCTCCGTTGACCGTGCCGTTGTTATAGATTTTGTCAGCGTAGTATTCCATGCCGTTGTCGGCTGTGCCGCGTCCGCCGATTATCTTGCCGGTGTTGTTGCCTATCAGGCCGCCGGTGTTGTTATCGCCGGTTACCGTCGCGCCGTATTCGTTCATAAGCGACGAGTTTTTGACGTCGCCGCTATTTGTCCCGATAAGGCCGCCGGTGTTGTCGCCGCCGGTGACCGCCGTCTTGTTGGTAAGCACAGAATTCTCGATTGCGCCAGTGTTCTCGCCTATCAAGCCGCCGGTCGTCCCATTACCTTGGACAGCGCCGCTGTTTGTGAGCGTCGAGTCGATAATTGCTCCGCTATTGGTACCGAAGAGACCGCCGGTCGGGTAATCTCCATTTCCTTTGACGGTCCCCATGTTGACAAGGTCGGCTTGCCATATATTGCCGGTGTTAGCGTAGAATATGCCGCCAGCGCTTCCTCTGGTTCCATCAGTGCCTTCTACATCGCCTGTGTTTGTCACTTCAAGGCGCGTAATAGTGCCGTCATCGTTCCTCTTCCCCTGCAGCAAGGTTTCATTTTTGTTAATACCGGCTAGTCCTCCGACGTTGCTGCCTCCTGTAACGTTTCCGTTATTTGTAAGTACGCCTACCAGAGTACCGCTGCCGGTGTTTTCCCCGACGATGCCGCCGACGTACTGCGCACCTTTAGCGGTTACGTCGTTTTCGTTTGTCGCGTTCGTTATCGTGCCGCTGTTCGTGCCCGCGATGCCGCCGAAGTATTGCGCCGTGCCTGATTCGTTGGCTTTTAGTACGAACGTCTGGTTGGTGACGTTGGTTATCGTCGCGCCCTCCGCGTTTTCTCCGGCAATGCCGCCGACATAGGTCAGGCCGCTGACCGTGGCCCTATTGATGAAGTTTTCCTCGTCGGTGCTTTCTATTGTGCCGGTGTTCTTCCCGGCCACGCCGCCGACATATCTTGTGCCGGTCACGGTGCCTTCGTTGGTGAGCTGGTTGTCGCTCGCTATTTTTCCGGCGTTCGTCCCAGCGATGCCGCCGACGTACTCATTGCCGGTCACTGTCGCGGCTATTGCGTTGGAGAGGTTCTGGAGCTCGCCGCCGGTATCGTCGTCTTTCTTTCTGTTGCTTCCGACCATGCCGCCGACGTATTTGACGCCTTCGACTTCTCCGGCGTTGCGTCCGCTCGTTATCGTGCCGGTGTTTACTCCGGCTATGCCGCCGGTGTTTTCTGCCGCTTCGCCGTCGCTGTCAGATGTCGATGTGACGGAGGTCGCGTTGACGGCGTTGGTTATCGAGCCGTTGTTGGTTCCGGCTACGCCGCCGACGTTGCTGTGAGCCATCACTATGCTTTCGTTGTAGAGGCTGACCATCTTGCCTTCATTGACGCCGACTACGCCGCCGACGTTGGCGCTGACGTTGAAGGCGTCCATTCCGTTTCTGCCGTTGGTGACGCCGCTGCTGTTGACGAGCGTCGCCTGCGCGTCGCTCATGTTTACGCCTATCGCTCCGCCGAGGCTGTAGGTGTTGCTGCTCGACGCCGTTACCGCGCTGTCGGCGGTGACGAGATAAGCGTCCGCGCCGGCCGTGTCGAGCGTGTCATCGTCTTCCAGCGCTTTGCCTATTACGCCGCCGTCCGCGTTGATTCCCGCGATGCCGCCCGCCGTGACCTGCCTGCCGTCGGTTGTCCCGGCGGCTATTACGACGTCGGAGGCGTTCGAGCCGCTTATCGTGCCGCCGTTGTCGTTGACGCCAGCGATGCCGCCCGCGGCTCCGTATATATTCTCCGTGCCGCCGACGGTCGCAAGAACATCATCGCCGCCCGAGGCTTCGACGTGGTTGCCGATGGTCGTGACGTTCGTTATCGTGCCTTTGTTTACGCCCGCTATCGCGCCCGCGGTCGAAGTGCCGTAGAAGTTCGAGGCGTAGACGCGCAGGTCGCGCACCGTGCCGCCGTTGATGGTATCGAAGATGCCAGCGTTCGTCTGCCTTTCGTCCGCGCTTCCGACGTTGAGGCCGAGGATGCGGAAGCCGCGTCCGTCGAATACGCCGGAGAACCCGTCCGTGCCCGTGCCAATCGCCTCATAGCCATTTATGACGCTAGCGTCGATGTCGTTTTTGAGCGCGAAGTTGTAGCCGAGGAAGGCGTTCTTATCTTCATCGCTGTTATTATTATTGTCGATAAACTCCTGCATTCCTTTGAGCTGGTATGCGTCGCTGAGCCAGACGTAGACGTATTTGCTCGCGTCAAACTCCGCCTCCGCGCCGTCGTAGTCTTGCTTGTCCAGCACGACGTTTATGTCGTCGAGCGCTTGCTTCAACGTGGTACCGTTGCCGTCGTACTTGCTGAAGTCAAAATGTCCGTCGTGGTGGATTGCGTCGTCCTCTACCCACATGTCCACCATTATCTTCACGTCTCCGCCGCCGCTGACGTTAATCTGTTGATTCGTTTCGCTGTTTTTGCCGAAATTCTCCAGGAAGCCGCCGGTTAGGTGACTCGCGAAGCCTTCCGTCGAGAAGTCCGCTACCATTTCGCCGGAGCTGGTCAGGTTGATGTCACCCTGCGTGATGTTGAGCGGCGCGGCGAGGTAGATGCCGTCGTCCGCCTCCACGGAGAAGTCGTTGTACGAGTTTATCTGTCCCATGCCCATGTTGCCGAGCAGTATGGAGACGGAGCCGCCCGTCGTGATGCCGACGGTTCCGTTCTTGCTGTCTTCGTCGTCAATCGCGGAAGTCGCGATGTGCGAGTACAGGTCGGAATATTGCGGCATGGCGGAATAGAGCGGGTTGTTGATGAGCAACGTCCAATCTATCTCGTTGCCCTCTTCGTCATTTCCAAGCCAGGCGTTATTTTCTTTTCCGCTGATGCCCGAAATCTGCACCTCCGTGTCCTTCGCCTGCGCCGACGAGATGGAGCCGAGTATCTCTATGTCGGCCTCGGCTTTGCCGTCCGCGCCGTCGCCGGTATCTATGACGACGTTTCCGCCGCCATGTTCGCCCGTCGCCGTGACGCTGCCCGAGATGAGCGCGTCGCGCCCGCCGGTGTTCACGGTGACTGACGAGCCGTAGAGTTTCGCGTCGTCGGTTATGACGAAGGTCGTACCGTCAAATCCTTCCCCCGTCGCCGCGTTGACTGTCAGGCCGCCGCCCGCGTATATCGTGCCGCCGAAGTAGTGATCTCCGTTGTTCTGGAAATTATTCAGCGTCAGGTTCCCGTTGTAGACGGCGAGGCCCGCGGTGCCGGTTATGCCGAGCTCGCCCCAGTCGAGCGTGAGGTTTTTCTCCGCAGCGTTGTCATCGAACGTGACTATCGTCATCAGCGGGTTGTATGCCGTGCCGTACTGGATGCTCTGGATACCATAGTTTTCCATTTCTTCGGAGTTCTTAGAGAAGTACTCCTCTGCGTACGGCAGGAAGACGTTCAGTATCGGCGTGCCGTCGTAAAGACGCCACTCGCCGGTGATTTTGGCGTCGAAGTCAGACGTGTCGATTTTGGATATTGCGTTTTTAAAACTATATGATGCTGCATCGCTCTTGTCATCATAATCTATAGCATTAACATGAAGCTCCTGATACTGATTCTCCAGACGGTTGTTGCCATCGCTGAGATCTCTGAACATACCGTCGGTGTCGCCCATCATTCCAGTTTCCGGCTTTATATAATTCGCGTTGGTAAACCACGGAGTAAAGTCTTTAATTTTGTTTTGATCATAAGTATACGTGCCATCATCTTTTCTATCGTTTCCCATCCCGTAAATAGCGCCGAGGCCTATACTTGTCGAATTATAACCGCCTTTGCCATCTGCTCTCGCAGAGTAGATGTTGCCGAGCGTATAGACGTTGTTGATTACTGTACCGTCATCATTGAACTTTCCGGTACCATTATTGTAGCCGAACCCTCCGCGCACCCTGCCTATGATGCCGCCGACTAACGTAGGATTAAAATCTCCGTCATCATTTTTATCCTGGAAGGCCCTAATCGTTCCGAGATTGTATGCGTTGTTAAGAACCTGAAGGCCGTTTTCACTGGCAGCTCCCGCTATGCCCCCGACCTGTACTTCGTCGGCCGTCCGCACCGTTATGTTGCCGGTGTTGAATACGTTGGTCATGTCGCCGTCGAACCACCACCCTGCTACGCCGCCTACGGTCGTAGCGCCGTTGAAGATGTCGCCGGTGTTGTAGGCTTTTTCCACGTCGCCGTTGAGACGCCCGACTATGCCGCCGACGTGGCGTCCGTAGAGGTTGAATGTCTCGTCGCCTATCTGCCCCGCGTTGTAGACGTCGTATATCATAGTCTGCGCGTTCGTCCACACTGTAGTGTCGCCGACGATGCCTCCCATATTCAGCGGCTCGAGGTTGGCGCCGGCCCTGCGGGTCGTAGTTATGTCTCCCATGTTGAAGGAACGCGCTATGGAGCCGTTATACATCATGCCGGCGACGCCTCCGACGCCCGTATAGCCCTGCACGTCGCCGGTGTTGTAGGAATGGCGGATCGTGACGTTCATGTAGTCTTCTGGAGTGCTCGCGCTGCCAGTGTCGTCCGGCCTTACATCCGCCATCTCCTGCGTCACTCGCATATCGACGCGCCCGGCGATGCCTCCGACGTTCGCGGCCTTGGCGGTATCAGGTATAAGATTAGGGTTCGAGACCTGATTTTCGTCCAGAAGCTGCGAATGCACCGTACCCCTGTTGGTCGAGTCGCTGATGAAGGTGGTGGCAGTGCTTTTGGCGTCCGTTGCAACGTCGTCGTACATATAGCCCGCGATGCCGCCGATGTTGCCGATGATAAAATCTTCTTCAGAAGCATCTTTGCCCACTTTACGCACGCGCTCTTTTACGACGTTGCCTTCCGCGTCGCGGGCGCCGGTCGCCATGATGTCGCCGCCGTCGTTCTCGCCGTACTTCACGCTCGAGTTGTAGAGAAGCCCGGCGATTCCTCCGACGTTGTGCGCGCCTCGTATGTTGTTCTCGCGGTTCGTCGCGTTCTCTATCTTCGTATTCTGCGCGCTCCCGACGATGCCGCCGACGTTGCCGGAGATGTAATATTCCTCATCGCCAGCGCCTCTCGTCTCAGTAGTCACGTCGCCGTCGTTGAGGACGTTTTTGATGGTGATGTTCTGCCCTTTTGCATTGCGTGCGTTCTGCGACGCTCCGACGATGCCGCCGGCGTTTGCGGCGGCGACAGTGACAGTAACGAGCTTATCGTTATCGCTGGAGTTCTCATCAAATTCGCCGCCGCTTGGGATATAGCCATCAGTTGTTTCTCCGGTGTGATAACGATATGTGTCAGTGTCAGAGCCGGTAGCCGTTATCGCCCCGTGGTTGGCGACGTTGCGCACCTCGCTGCTTCCGGTCACGCCGCTGTTCCCTATTGTATTTGCCTGCAAGTAGCCGACGATTCCTCCGACGTTATACGCGCCTGTCACGCTGGCTTGGTTGTATATCTGGAAGCCGCTCTCATTACCTATGGAGGCATTGCTCGCCCTTCCCACGATGCCGCCGATGTTATAGCCGCTATAAATGCTAGATTCTATACCTCTTATGTTGCCGAGGTTATATGTCTCTCCGCCTATAGAAGCATAGCTGATGTAGCCAGCGATGCCGCCTACGCTATTCCCACCAGATACGGTGCCTATATTTATCAGGTTATTAAGCTCTGTAAGGTCTGCGTCGGGAACGGCAGTACCACTTATTGTGCCGATAATACCGCCGACGTTAAGTACTCCCGTAACATCCGCAGTGTTGACTATATTTTCGATTACAGTCCCGTCCCCCGCCATACCAAAAGCGCCGCCTACACCGACGCGCCCGTTTATCGAGCCGGAATTAAGCGTGAAATTGCGTACATATGCCCTTTCGTCGCTGTCGTTTGCAACATAGCCGAAAAGTCCAACGTAATTTTCACTCGGCCTTTTGATAGTCAAGCCGAATATATCATAGCCAAGGCCGTCGAAACGCCCATAGAAAGGATGGGAATTGCTTTGATTTCCATCATAGATGCCAATCGGTTTGAAGCCAAGACCAGTGTTATTTCCGTCAAAACCGCTTTGATACGCATCGCTCGCCGTAAAACTCGCGTCGATGGAGTTGCGGAGCGCGTACCAGCCGCCGAGGTTGGTGTTCATGTTTTGGAGCTGGAAGAGGTCTTCCACCCACATGTAGCCGTTGGTCGAAGTCTCCGTACCGTTTACGGTAATATCGAACTTTTTCTCGGTCGCTTCCTCATATCCGGTTGTATCGTTATAACCGTCATACGTGTACCCAAGGACGACGTTGCTCGCGTCGGTCGTCCGTATTTGCAGTTTGCTTGCTTCAAGCGCTTCGCGCTCGCTGTTTTTGTACAGCCTGTCAGTGTCGAGTACTATCCTGCCGCCGTCGAATGTGACATTGTTGGCGCTGATGATGCTGCCGAGGCTCATGAGTTCGGCGTTGGTGGACGTGTTCAGCCCGGCTAACTCTCTTCTTATATCAGCGGGGTCTGTCATACCTCTGATGTTGTCTATCGCGCTTGTAATGTCTTTGTTTGTGACGTACAAACTTCCTACGTTTATCTGCGCGGAGTTGCCTATCTGGACGCCCGCGGGGTTGGCTATGAAGATGTTGCCGCCGAGCGCCGTGAGCTGTCCGTATATTTCGGAGACCGCGCCGCTGTTGACGAAGTTGACGGAGTTGAGGTCGTTGAAGTTTTGTCCGTTAGCTCCGACAAAGCTCACCGCCGCGTCAGCGCCGATGGAAAAGTCGCCCCATTTCAGGACGGATGTGTCTCCTGTCTGAGTGAGGGTCAATGTATTGCCGTTGATAGCTTGCTCAATCTGCCCCGCAAAAATCTCAGGCTGTCCCACAACACCACCAGGCCCAGTCGGCAGCTGCGTGTTCGCCGGTATCGCGTAGAGCGGCTGCGCGCCGGTGAGCGATGTGAAGCAGAGCAGCACCGCGAACGCTATCACCCGTTTGAGTTTTTGTTTTCGTTTTATCATTTATGGATTGCTCCTTTCTTCCTTTTGATTCTATATGCCGGAGGCCCCGCAGGGTCTGCCCCGCTCCATCGGGCGCAGAAGATTTGCGGGGCGACGGGGGTGCTCCGCCGCTTGGCTCCTTCGTCCCAGCCTTCCGCGTTCCGGGACGGAGGCCCCGCACAAAGGATCTGCGGGGCGACGGCGGATTAGAACATCTTGTAGACCTGGAACCATAGGCGGAAGTCGTCGTCGCCTGGCTCCGAGCGGTCGGGGCGGCCGTTTATTTTGCGCGCGAAGTCGAACTGCGCGTACCAGTCGTTTGGCTTGGTGTAGCGCAGGCCGACGCCCCAGCCGGCGAGGTGGTCTATCTCATTGTTGGGTGTGGCGAGGTTTTTCGCCGCGCCGACGTCTATGAAGGCCGCGAGCTCGAGGCCGGGGACGCCGACGTTGTAGCGTATCTCTCCCGTGGCGGTGTAGCCGGAGTCGCCGTAGCCGTCGCCGTTGGCGTAGGCGCGCACGCCGTTTATGCCGCCGAGGAAGAATTGTTCGCTGCCGTCGAGCGCGCGGCTTGCGAGCTGGCCCCTGGCGCGCACGCGCGCGTTGAATCTCCCCCAGTACCAGATTTTGAGCATGTCTGCGGTGAGCTTGTGGTAGCCGCCGTCGTAGTAGGCTCCGCCGCCGTCGGTCTTGATGTCGCCGTACCAGTAGACGAGGCTGTATTGAAGGAACTGGTTTACGCCGTAGCGGCTGCCGCTCAACCCTATGTGCCAGACGCTCGCGGTTTTGTCGCGCCCGAAGTCGAATGGGCGCAGTATCTCTTCGCGGAAGCGGTATTCGTCGGTGATGTTTCTGTGGTCGTAGCCGTAGATGAGTGTGAGGCGGTCGGCTTTGCTCCTGTAGAGCGGGGTGAGGCCGTAGACGCTGAGCCCTTCGGATTCGCCGAGGGAGTCGTAGAGCGAGTTCGGCGTGAATTCATAGTTGGTTTTGCTGTAGGCGAAGCCGAGGCGCGTGCCGCGCGCGCCTACCGGCATTTCGTAGCGGAGGCTGTAGTTTTTGGTTTCTTCGTTGGTTATCATGCCGCTGACTATTATTTTGTCGCCGGTGCGGGTGGGGTTGTTTATTTCGGTGTTGAAGCCGTAGCGGTAGCGCCCCGAGTAGTAGCCGCCGCCGTTGTCCGCGTATATGTAGTTGTTCCACACTTTGCGTTTTTTGACTTCGATGTCTATTTTCGTGGTGCCCGGTTCGGAGCCGGGACGGAGTATGGCGCGCGCCTGTACGCCGGGGAGGTCGTTGAGGTTGTTTATCGCGGTTTCGAGCCTGCGGTCGGTTATGACGTCGCCGCGTTTGAGGCAGCTCACGTAGCGCTGTAATGTTTTGTCGTAGATGTCGGATGAGTTGACGGTTATCTCGACGCCGTCGTAGGAGGCGACGTATATTTTGACTTCGAGCACGCCGTCCACGATCTCCTGTTTCGGTACGACGGCGAGCGGTATGGTGTAGCCGCGTTCGCGGCAGTAGTTCGTTATCTCGTCCGTCAGCGACGTGAGTTCACGCACTTTTACGCTGCGCCCGCTGTATTTGCCGAGTATCGCTTTGAGCTCGCCTTTTTCGTCGAGCACTTCGTAGCCGGTGAGTCTGACGGCCTTCACGAAGAAGGCCGGGTCTTCCGCCGTCCCGGTGTTGCCTTCCTGCGGAGTTCCCGAGGGCTTCACGTCCGGCTCTTCAACTTCGATATCCGGCGTCCCGGTCCGCATGTACGGAGGGTAGGTGCGCACGGCGTCTTCGTCGAAGGACGGCAGGGGCGACGCGCCGAACGCCGGCGGTAAAGAGCAAAGCAGCGACGACATAATGATCAGGATAAAGCAAAGCTTTTTCAATCTTGCACACACACCTTCGCATCTCAAATATTTATGAACGGCTCCGCCGGCCCGATTGCCGCTTAGGGCCGGCGAATGCGTCAATCCTTTTGTCACGTAATTTTGCTTACGTTGCGTCCGCGAGTTATTTTTGCATAGCCAAGTTGAAACCGATACAATAAAAACACTGCGTTGCTTTCGTGTTTTTGGGGATTTGGTTCAGATGCGGGCGTGCGGCGCAGGCGGGTTACAGTCCGCGTGTGAAAGACGGCGCGCGCCAGTCGCCGGACGGGCGGCGTCTGCATTTGGGCAAGTTAGGTCAGCACCTGCCGCCGCGCCTCTCAGGCGTATGTTGCTTTGAGGTTACTCCGGTATGTGTTCCTTGTAAGCGTTACGGCGTGCAGGGGCACGTAAGCAAAATTACGTGCGGGGTATAGACAAAAAAGAGCGTTTTTATATTATAATGTCCTGTGCGTTTTTATCGCAACGTAAGCAAAATTACATTACCAGCCTCATCCTGTCGAGCTGGCGCCGGTGCTCGCAGCCGTCGGTCGCTATGTATATGCGCGTCGTCTCTATGCTGCTGTGGCCCAGCAGGTCCGCGAGCTTCGACAAGTCGCGCTCGAGCGCGTAGAACGCCTTCGCGAAGAGGTGGCGCAGGTTGTGCGGGAAGACTTTGCTCGCCGCGACGCCGGCCTTCGCGCCTATCTTTTTCATCTCCGCCCATATCCTGTGGCGGCTTACGGGCTTTCCGTTCTTTCCAGTGAATATGGGGCCGCGCGCCGTTTTGCGCGAGGCGGCGTAGCGCAGCAGTTTTTTAACGAGAGCCGAGGGAAAGAGTATGCGGCGGCATTTGCCTTTGAGCATTATCTCGGCGCGTCCCGCGCGCGCCGCTTCGACCGTTACGAAGGCTAGCTCGGAGACGCGGATGCCCGTCGAGCAAATCGTCTCCATCGCGAGGCCTATGCGTTCGTTGTTCTCTCTGCGCGCAGTCTCCACAAGTTTCATGTATTCGCCGCGCGCGAGGTCGCGGCGTTCCTCGCGAAAGGCGGAGCGCTGGCGCTTGAGGAATTTCGCGCGCCACGCGGCGAGCCCCGCGTGCGTGAGCATCCCGTTGACGGAGGCGAGCATGACGTTGACGGAGGAGCTCGCGTATTTCCGCGCGACGAGGTGCTCTTTCCAACGCAGTACGGCGGCCTTGTCCAGCAGTTTGCCGTCCGGCAGAAAGTCGTAGAAGCGCGTAAGGTCGCGCCTGTATTTGTCTATCGTCGCTTCTCCGCGCTCGTCTTCCGCGAGGCGGCGGAGATAGTCTTCTATCATCTGTTTTGTAAGAATCATCTGTAAACCGCCCTTTTTTCCGCGCCATGCGGCGCGTTGCTGATGGCTTTATATTACAGGCTGGGAGTGGGAAGAGGGCGGATGCGCCGCAGCCGCGATAAAAAATATATCAACCGCTTGCCGCAAAAATAAGCCCGACGTGGTATAGCTGCTCAATCAGCAATAAAGAACGGAGTAATTTATATAGGCGTCGCATCGGATTTGCCGCGAAGGGTGGGCGTACGCAATAGCCGCGAGCTTAACGGTTTCTCGAGAAAGTACAACGCCGATAAGCCGGTATGGTACAGGTTCTTCGATACTATGGAAGAAGCTGTACAAGCAGAAAAACGCATGAAAGAATGGAACCGGGCATGGAAAATAAGAGAAATCGAAAAACTAAACCCGGAGTGGAGAGACCTCGCCGAAGGAGAACTTTAAACAAAAAACTAAAATAACAAATTTATGTCATTCAGGCAATCTTCTGGCCTGAATCTCCATCACTGACACCGGGGCTGAATGAATCGTGACAGCCATGTCAGAAGCTGTCGGGGTTGAGACGGAGGCCCCGCACCGGACATCTGCGGGGCGACGTTTTATAAAAGGTCAATCGGCTGAAAAAACTCCGGCGCCGCGTCCGCAGAAGTTTTTCACCGCCGGCGCTTCGTCATGTCCTTCAGCTCCTGGAGCTCGTCCGGCGTTATGTCGCGCGAGAAGTACGAGCAGTAGACGGAATTGTTCTGGAGCAGCGGCTCGGAGCGCAGGGCGGGGAGTTTTTGCGCGGCGGCCTCGAAGAGCGGCGTTCCGGGAATAGGCGAGAATTCCGCGAGTTTCGGCACGCCGCCGTTGTCCCAGACGAAGTTTATCGTATCTTTCACAGACTGTATGTCCTGACCCGGAAGGCCAGCGAGGATGTACGTCTCGCAGTCTTCGGAGCCGTAGCCCGCCGCGAGCAGATTTTTGACGGCGGAGGCGTATTCCTCGCGCGCGACCTTGCCGGAGCTTTCGCGCGCGATTTCCGGGTCTATACTTTCGAGCGAGAGGCGTATCGTTTTGAAGTTGCTCCCGGCGAGCGTCTCCGCGCAGCGCGCGTCGATCTGGCGCACGTGAAGGCCGTTCGGCGTATGCAGCCGCAGCGAGGAGCCGTAACGCGCGGAGAGGGCGCGGCAGAGCGGGTAGAAAAATCCTTCTTCGCCGAGCAGCAGCGCATCGTCGTAAAAAGCTATGTCGCGCGCGCCGAGCTCCGTCTGGCATTCTATCTCGGCGAGCGCATCTTCCACACTTCTTCTGCGGTAGCGCGGCCACAGCAGGCGCGAGGCGCAGTAGCCGCACGAGAAGGGACAGCCGAACGACGTCATAGAGACGCCGTAATTCACCGCGCCGTAGAGATCCATCGCCGGATAGGGCGCGGCAGGCTCCGCGCGTCCGCTCACGACGTAATCCGCGCCGAGGCGGGACGCATGCTCCGGGCAGAGCGAGGCGTAGACGCCGCCTAAGATTATCACGCTTTCGGGGAACAGTTCGCGCAGCAGCTCTATCGCCCATTTCACGCCGTGATACCAGTAGGTCATGACGGAGGTGAGCAGCACGACGTCGGGCGCGCCGAGGGCCGCGAGCTTCGCGGCGGCCTTTTCGCGCGCCGGGCCGAAGTGGAAGTAGCGGCGGCGCACCGAAGCGTATGCTTCGGGCTTTTCTATCTCGTGTTTCGCGGTCTTCTGCCGTCCGAACGTCTTCAGCCCTTCGCGCGCCTCCCACACGCAGTCGAAGAGCGCGACGGAGTTGCGCGCGCGCAGGCTTTGCAGCAGATAGAGCAGGCCGAGCGGCTTCGACCACAGGTCCATGAAGGCGAAGTCGCGCACGGGCGGATTGACGCCGAGCACGCGCTTTCCCGAAATTTCCACGAGCGCGCCCGCGTCTATGAATTTCGACCGGCCGCCGCCGTTTTTCACAAGTTTTATCTCCACAGCCCAACGCGCCTCCGTGACGATAAATTTCAAACACGCAGATGAGTTTATCGCAAACAGGCGCGCGAAAAAAGCCGCGGAGGATTTTTCCCGCGGCCTCTGTCCTGTGATTTTTCCGGAAATTTTAGAACTCGAACTTGATGCCCTGCGCGAGCGGCATTTCGTGCGAGAAGTTTATCGCGCCGCTCTGGCGGCGCATGTAGCCCTTCCACGCGTCGGAGCCGCATTCGCGCCCGCCGCCGGTCTCCTTTTCTCCGCCGAAGGCCCCGCCTATCTCCGCGCCGTTGGTGCCGAGGTTGACGTTCGCTATTCCGCAGTCGGAGCCGGAGCAGCTCAGGAACTGTTCGGCCTCGCGGAAGTCCGTCGTGTATATCGACGACGAGAGCCCGTGAGGCACGCCGTTGTGGATGCGTATGGCTTCGCCGAGCCCGCCCGAGTACGGTATGAGATAGAGTATCGGGCAGAATTTCTCTTCGCGGACGAGCGGCGCGTCCGCGCTCATTTTGAATATCGCGGGGCTGACGTAGCACGCGCCGAGCTCCGGCAGCGCCGTGCCGCCGCATAGCAGCTCGCCGCCCTGCGCCTTCGCCTCTTCGACGGCGGCGAGGAAATCTTTCACGACGTTCGCGTCGGCGACGGGGCCGACGTGTACGCCCTCTTCGAGCGGATTTCCGATTTTCAGCCTGCCGTAGGCCGAAGTCAGCTTCTGCGCCAGCTCTTCATAGCGGCTCTCGTGGACTATGACGCGGCGCGTCGTCGTGCAGCGCTGACCCGCCGTGCCCGCCGCGCCGAAGACTATGCCGGGGACGGCCTGCTTCATGTCGGCGTGCTCGGTCACGATGCTCGCGTTGTTCCCGCCGAGTTCGAGAATCGTGCGCCCGAAGCGCCGCGCAACCGCGACGCCGACGTGACGCCCCGTCTCCGTCGAGCCGGTGAACGACACGAGGCGCACGCGCGCGTCCTCAAGCATCACCTCTCCGACGTCGCGTCCTGAGCCGATGACGAGGTTGAATACGCCTTCGGGCATGCCGTTCTCCGCGAGCACTTCGCAGGCGATTTTCTGTATCGCAACGGCGCAGAGCGGCGTCTTGCTCGACGGCTTCCATATCACGGTGTCGCCGCAGACGGCGGCGAGCATGGCGTTCCACGACCAGACGGAGGCCGGGAAATTATAAGCAGTAATTACGGCTATCGGGCCGAGCGGGTGCCACTGCTCCATGAGCCTGTGGCGCGGGCGTTCCGATGGGAATGTCAGCCCGTAGAGCTGTCGCGAAAGGCCGACCGCGAAGTCGCAGACGTCTATCATCTCCTGCACCTCGCCGAGCCCCTCCTGCAAAATTTTCCCCATCTCCAGGGAGACGAGGCGGCCCAGCGCCTCTTTCTTCTCGCGCAGGCGGACGCCTATCTGACGCACTATTTCACCGCGCACCGGGGCGGGGACTTCGCGCCATTTAAGGAACGCAGCCTCTGCCGCAGCCGCGGCGCGCTCGTAGTCTTCCCTTCTCGCGCAGCGCACTCGCCCGAGCTCCGAGCCGTCGGCCGGCGAATAGCTGACGAGCTCCTTCGCGCCATCGGAAGCGAACCATTCCTTTCCCGTAGACACGCCGGGACACGTCCCGGCGACGCCGAGGCTTTCGAGCCAAGAATTTTTGTCCATTGCAGTTTTTCCTCCTTCGTTTCTGTAATACGGGATAAATACGGACGGCGGGCCGTCTCTTCAAAACTTTTGCGAAAAAAGCTTCGTTGTGTCTGACTGCCAAAATCTATCACATTCACCATTTTATTACAACTTAGTTGCATTAAATGATTGCGCCGCGAAAAAATCACTTTTGTCCTTAATTCGGCGTTATTGTCCGCAGCCGCGACGCGTGCGCGGGAAAGCAGAAGTGCGGCGAAATTTGACTACCGGTCTGACAATATGTGATAATCAGAGCAAGTTATGCGCATCATTATTTTTGCACGCGGAGCGCAGCGCGGAAACGAACGGGAGAAAACCGGGGGAAAGAGAGAAAAAACGGTCTGACAGAGAGATTTTAGAGGTTCTTCACAATGTGTGAGACGCATAACGCGCAAGCATTTGGCGCTAATTTTAGAATTATTTAGAAAATATTTTAAGGGTTGCGCAGTCTGCCAGAAAGTAGTATATAGTAGACTGGGCAACCCAGTTAGGAGGTTTGTTCACAATGATGGAATCACCCGTTAAGACGACAAGGATATACGAGAAGGTTGTGGAGAAGCTCAAGGAGGAAATAGCGGACGGGCGTCTGCTCCCCGGCGACCCGCTCCCCTCGGAGCGCCAGCTTATGGAGACTTTCGGCGTGAGCCGCAGTTCGCTGCGCGAGGCCTTCCGAGTTATGGAGCTGCTCGGCCTTATCGAGTCGATAGCGGGCAAGGGGCGTTTCGTGCGCCAGCCCCGCGTTCTGTCTGAGGAGAAGGCGGGGCGGATACAGCTTGAGGATTCCGCGATTCTCGAGCTGATGGAGGCGCGCCGCATCCTCGACCCCGCCATCGCCGGCGAGAGCGCGATGCGCGCGACGCCGTCCGACCTAATGCGGCTGCTGCGCGTCATCACGGCTACGGAGGACCGCCTGGCGCGCCCTCAGGACCGCGCGCAGGCGGATTTCGACTTTCATCTCGTGCTCGCCGAGGCGACGCACAATTTTGTGTTCGTCAACATCACTCGCATGAATTTCGATTTGATACTCGCGACGCACGAGAGGATATACAATCTGCTCGACGACAAGGACGCTTTTCTCAACGAGCACAGAAACATGTACGACGCGATACTCGACCACGACGCCGAGCGCGCGCGGGAGGCCGCGTCGCGCCACATAGACAGGATATACCGCACGCTGCACAGAGGAATAGCGGCGGGCGAATAAATAAAAACGAAAGAGACTACGCGGGAGGATGAGGTTATGAAAGAGAAGATCAGAGAGCTGTTTCCCGAAATCGAGTGGATTCACGACGAGAAGATGCGCGAGAACACGCTCGCCGCTATCGAGGACGGACTGAAATCCGGCGGCTGGGAGCCCGAGGATATGGCGAAGATTCCCTTCACGCTCCTCATTCCCAACTGCCCGTTCAGCTACCTCGACCACGTGCGCGGCGTTACGCGCATAGCGAAGCTGGCGATGGACGAGTTCAACGCGATATACGCGGCGCGTGACGCGAAGTACAGGATGGACAACGACCTGCTCGTCGCTGGCGCGCTGCTGCACGACGTCGGCAAGCTCGTCGAGTATGAGAAGACCCCGGCGGGCGAGACGGTTAAATCGCGCTGCGGAAAGAATCTGCGCCATCCGTTCTCCGGCACGGTCATCGCGCTGCGCAACGGCCTGCCGGACGAGGTGGGGCACATCATAGCGAACCACGCCCACGAGGGCGACGGCACTCTGCGCAGCCCTGAGGCGGTCGTCGTTAATAAGGCGGATTTCATCAATTTCGAGTCTATCAAGTCGTTCCTCGGAATGAAATAAAAATCTTACGCGAGACTTACGGAGGGAGAGACAGGCAATGGGCAAGACGTCGATAATGAAAATCATGGAGCGCGCCTCGGGCCATCCCGTGAAGGTCGGGGACCGCGTCTGGTGCAAAATAGACTGGGCGACCTGCCGCGACTTCGGCGGCGCAAACGTCGTTCTCCAGTTTGAGAAAGAAATGGGAAAAGACGCGAAGGTCTGGGACCCCGACAAGCTCGCCTTCACCTTCGACCTTCAGGCCCCGGCGCACTCTGAGAAGGTCGCGGCCAACCAGAAGATAATCCGCGAGTTCTGCAAGCGCCAGGGCGTAACGCGCCTCTTCGACATCAACCACGGCATCGGCCAGCACGTCATGCTCGAGGCCGGAATGATAAAGCCGGGCGACGTCGTCCTCGGCACCGACAGCCACATGAACCTGCTCGGCGCGGTCGGCGCGTTCGCGACCGGCGTCGGCAACTCCGACATAGCCGCCTCGTACATCGCGGGCATCAACTGGTTCCGCGTGCCGGAGACGATGAAGATAGAGGTCACGGGCAAATTCAAGAAGGGCGTCTGCATGAGAGACCTTCTGACGAAGATAATCGGCGACCTCGGCGCGGGCGGCATGGACTTCCTCGCGGTTGAGTTCGTAGGCGAGACGATAGACAACGCGACGCTCGCCGAGCGGTTGACGCTCTGCTCGATGGTCACAGAGATGAGCGGCAAGGTGCCTCTCATCATGCCGAACGGCGACGTTCTGAAATGGCTCGTCGAGCGCGCAGGGCCGGAGGTCGAAACGCTCGCGAAAGAGCTTAAGGCCGACCCGGACGCCGAGTACTGCCGCGTGCTGCACTACAACGTGAACGATCTCGAGCCTATGGCATCGTGCCCGGACGCGCCGGACAACGTGAAGCCGGTGAGCGAGATAGCCGGGACGCACGTAGACCAGGTGCATATCGGCTCATGCTCGAACGGGCGCTACGAGGACATAAAGGCCGCGCACGACGTGCTGATGGCGGGCGGAGGCAAGGTCAGCCCGACGGTGCGCACGATAATCACGCCGGCGACGACGGAGGTACAGCTCCGCTGCGTCGAAGAGGGCATGGCGGCGGACTTCCTCAAGGCCGGGATAGTGTTCACGAATCCGACATGTTCGCTCTGCACCGCCGAGCACTACGGCGCGATGCCGTCCGGCGACGTCGGCTGCTCGACGACGAACCGCAACTTCATCGGCAAGGTCGGCAAGGGAAGCCACACGTACCTCATGAGCCCGATGACGGCGATGGCTACTGCGGTCAAGGGCGTCATAGCCGACCCGAGAGAGATACTCAAGTAGAGGAGGAAGAGCGTTATGGGCGAAATCTTAAAAGGCAGAGCGTGGGTATTCAGCGACGACGTAGACACCGACCTCATCTACCACAATAAATATCTCGCGGAGACGGACCCGAAGAACATGCCGCAGTACGCGTTCGAGTACTATCCCGGCAAGGAGAATTTCGCGAAGGAAGTAAAACCGGGCGATTTCGTCGTCGCGGGCAAGAACTTCGGCTGCGGCTCGAGCCGCGAGCACGCCGTCTACTGCCTCGAATACGCCGGCGTCCCGTGCGTCCTCGCAGAGACGTGCAGCCGCATCTATTACAGGAACGCCATCAACAACGGCTATCCCGTCCTCTTCGTCAAGGGGCTTTCCGACGCCATCAAGGCGGGGAAGATAAAGGACGGAGACCAGCTCGAGGTCGAGCTCTCGACCGGGACTATAAAGGACGCGACGAACGGCGAGACCTTCCACGGCGACGCCGTGAGCAATCTGGAGAACGACATAATGAAGGCCGGCGGCCTCATGAACTACATGAAGGCCAAGGTCGCGGCGGAGAAATAGCCGCGCGGAAGGAGGAGACGAACATGGGGAAGACATTCGCTGAAAAGGTCCTGGGCAGAGCCGCCGGATACGAAGTGAAGGCGAACGAGGTCGTCACGGTCGAGCCGGACGTCTGCATGAGCCACGACAACGGCGGCCCGATTTCACGCACGTTTAAGAAGATAGGCGTCGAAAAGGTCAAGTATCCCGAGCGCATCTGCTTCGTCCTCGACCACGCAGTCCCCGCTCCGACGAGCGCGCACGCCGTCAACCACAAGGAGGTGCGCGAGTTCGCCGCGGAGCAGGGCATCCCGCACCTTTACGACATAATGAGCGGCGGCGGCGTATGCCACCAGAAGATATGCGAAGAGGGCTACGCGCTCCCCGGCCTCGTGATGGTCGGCAGCGACAGCCACACCTGCACCTACGGCGCCTACGGAGCTTTCTCGACCGGGATAGGCCGCTCGGAGATGGCCGCGGTCTGGGCCACGGGAAAAATATGGTTCAAGGTGCCGGAGAGCATGAAAGTCGTAGTCACCGGCAAATTCAAGCCCGGCGTATCGACGAAGGACTTCATCCTGAAACTCATCGGCGACGTCAAGGCCGACGGCGCGGACTACATGAGCGTCGAATTCCACGGGCCGGGCATCGAGGACATGAGCATTTCCGAGCGCATGACGATATGCAACATGGGCATCGAATTCGGCGCGAAGAACGCCGTCTGCAAGCCCGACCAGAAAGTGCTCGACGCGATAAAGGGCAAGGAAAAATATTCAAACTGGGAGTGCATCTGGGCCGACGGCGACGCGGTCTACGCGAAGGAAGTCCACTACGACCTCGGCGACATAGAGCCCTGCGTCGCGAAGCCGCACACAGTGGACAACTGGGCTCCGGTGAGCGAAGTCAAGGGGACGAAGATACACGAGGCGTTCCTCGGCTCCTGCACCAACGGGCGTATAGAGGACCTGCGCCTCGCCGCCGGAATCCTCAAAGACAAGAAAGTAGCCGTCCGTACCGTCGTCATACCGGCGTCGTGGATAGTCTACCGCCAGGCGATGCGCGAAGGCGTCCTCGACACGCTGCTCGACGCGGGGTGCGTGATATGCAACCCGGGCTGCGGCCCCTGCATGGGCAACCACGAAGGCATCCTCGCGCCCGGCGAAACGGCAATAAGCACGGCCAACAGGAACTTCAAGGGCCGCATGGGCGACAAGGACAGCTTCATCTATCTCGCAAGCCCGATGACGGTCGCGGCTTCCGCGATAAAAGGCGAAATAACAGACCCGAGGGAGGCGCTATAAGATGGGCAGAGTTTGGAAATACGGCGACGACGTCAACACCGACGTTATATTCCCGGGCAAATACACCTACACGATAAAGGAGCGCTCCGAGATGGCGGAGCACGCCTGCGAGGATCTCGACCCGGAATTTACCAAGAACGCGAAGCCCGGCGACATAATAGTCGCGGGCAAGAACTGGGGCTGCGGCTCAAGCCGCGAGCAAGCGGCGATATGCCTTAAGGAGCGCGGCATCGCGGCAATAGTCGCGAAGAGCTTCGCGCGCATACACTACCGCAACTGCCTCAACGAAGGGCTCGCGACGATAGTCTGCCCCGAAGCCTGCGACGAGCTTAAGATGGGCGACGAGGCCGAGATAGATTTCAAGCGCGGCGTGATAAAGGCCAACGGCAAAGAATACCCGTTCCCGCCGTACCCGGAGTTCGTTCAGGGGCTCATAAACGACGGCGGACTCATCCCGCACGTCAAGAAAGAGCTGGGACTGGCGTAAACAAAAAAGCGGAGCGCGCCGCCCGGCCGCGGGCGGCGGCCCGGCATGAGATAAAGAATAACAGAGGAGGAACAGAAATGGCAGAGAACATTCTTAAGGTAAAAGAGAAGAAGGACCGCTACGACGTTACCTACATGGCGGGCGACGACTCCGGATTCGACATGATGGAGGGCGCGCTGCTCGTCCTCGAATCGCTCGACCTGCCCATCAACTGGCACCGCGCCGACCTCGGCTGGTGCATGTGGGAAAAGTCGAACAAGAAGTTCGGCGAAGACGACCCGCGCTGCAACACCGTTCCCCCGGAGACGATAAAGTCCATAGAAGAGACCGACGCGACTATAATGGCCGCCATCACCTCCAAGGCCGGAGTCAAGGGCTTCAAGTCCGCGATACTCCAGATGCGCCAGCTCTTCGACCTCTACATAAACATCCGCCCCGCCAAGACGCTGCCCGGCATCGGCACGCCGCTCGCGAAGAACCCGGACATCGACATTGTGATGTTCCGCGAGAACACCGAAGACCTCTACGCCGCCGTCGAATTTTTCCCGCTGCCGCCCGAGATGTTCGACCTGCACAAGGGCATGGACCGCTTCCGTGAAGGCAAGGGCGAGATAGCCGTCTCGTGGCGCGTCTTCTCGACCGAGGGCTGCGAGCGCATCATCCGCGCCGCGTTCGAGTACGCGAAGGCGACGGGACGCAAGACCGTCCACTGCTGCAACAAGGCCAACGTCATACGCCAGACCGACGGCATGATGAAGCGCATCTTCCTCGAGATAGCGAAGGAGTACGAGCAGTACGGCATCAAGGGAATCGAAGAGAACGCCGACGCGACCGCGATGTGGCTCATCAAGAACCCGCAGGACTACAGCGTCATCGTAGCCTCGAACGTCTTCGGCGACATACTCTCCGACGAAGCCTCGCAGCTCACGGGCGGCCTCGGCTTCGCGCCATCGGGCAACATCGGGAAGAATGCCGCGATATTCGAGCCGTCCAGCGGCTCCGTTCCGAAGTACGCGCACCAGTATAAGGTCAACCCGAGCGCGATGATCCTCACCTGCAAGATGATGCTCGAGTACCTCGGCCTCGACGACGCCGCGAAGAAGATAGAAAAGGCGCTCGGCGAAGTCCTCACAGAAAACAAGCCCGGCACGCTCACCTACGACGTGCTGCGCGACTTCCGCGGAGACCCGGACTGGGAGAAGAACGCCGCCTCGACCATCGAAATGGCGGCGGCGATAGCGCAGAAGATAAATCCCGAGTTCACCGGAGAAAAGCTCGAAGCGGCGAAGAAAAAGGTCCACGAGATGTGCGCGTGGGACGAAAAGTCGCTCATCGGCTTCGATGACTAGCTTACGAAAGTACCGTAACCTGGAGTAAAATAAACAAAGCGGCTCGCCTTCCGCCGTTTCGGGACGGGCGGGCCGCTTTTACATCGTAAGGAGGAATTGCCAGATGAAGACATCGCAGGCGGGGACGCTTGAATCGATGGACTGCCTCGTGACGCTCGAAGAAGCGCCGTCCGGCGCGGGCGTCTCGATAGAGATAACCGGGGCGAGCGCCGCGCGCTTCAAAAGCGCGATGGAAAAGAAGATAACGGAGACCCTCGCCGCGCTCGAGGCGAAGGATCTGAAGGTGACCGTACAGGACAACGGCGCGCTCGACATAGTGCT
>NZ_NFJQ01000015.1 GCF_002159945.1 Cloacibacillus sp. An23
ACACCGCTTTATAAAACGCGCCTAAATACATTAAACAACAGCCAAAAACATCGCTTGGCTTCTCCATATTATTACAACACCTTCTGTAAAAGTCAATCGCGTACTGGCGAAAAAGGTACACCTTTTTCGCCGCTTTTTTTATTGCAATGTCAGTCTGTCTTGTGCGGACGGCATATTGCAATCAAAAATTATAAGAAGCTAAAACTATCATTTTTTCAGCGGTAAGACGGCGTGAACGCCGGCACGCGCGTCCGGCTGGGTTAAAAGTGTGTCGGATATTGCAGGCTGAGGGGGGTACCGTCACCGTACGTCGCGGTAGAGTTTCAGCAGCTCTTCGGGCGCGACGCCTTTTCTGTAGAGGTATTGTATTTTCTGCATTTTCCACATCGTGCGCAGCATCCCGCCGTCGGTGAAGCGGCGCGCGGAGGTCTCTATATATCCGTCCGCGACTGCTATTTTCGTCTCGCGCGCTAGCGTTTCTGAGAAGCGGTAGTCCTCCATGAGAGGGATGTCGGGGAAGCCGCCGAGTTTGTCAAAGAGGGTTTTTTTTACGAATATGCCTTGGTCGCCGAAGGCTATCTGGCGGTGCTTCACGCGGAAGGTGGACATGAAGGCGCATATTTTCATTAGAGGATGGCGCATGTCGAAGCGCAGCCGGAAGCATCCGGCTGCGCAGTTTTCCCGCTCGAGTGTGGAAAATATCAGCGCCTCGCAGTCTTTCGGCAGGCGGCTGTCGGCGTGCAGGAAGAGCAGGACTTCGCCGGACGCGGCGGCGGCTCCCGCGTTCATCTGGCGCGCCCTTCCGCGCGGCGCGTCAGCGAGGCGGAAGCCGCTTTTCGCGGCGAGCTCGCGGCTTCCGTCCGCGCTGCCGCCGTCGGCGAAAATCACCTCGTGGGACGCGCCTTCGAGCCGCGCGAGGTTTTCAAGCAGCGCCGGCAAGGCGCGCCGCTCGTTGAGCATCGGGATTATTATCGAGAGTTTTGGGTTCGATTTCACGCTATTATGCCGGTTTCGCGCATGAAGGCCTCCGTGCGCGGAGCGAGGATTTTTCCAGAAATTACGCCTTGCGCCAGAATTTCCAAGTCTTCCGGAGTGTCCACGTCCCGGCATTCGGCGGCGCGCGCGAGGGTTATTCCGGCCTCTTTCGCCGCCGCTTCGGTCGCGGCGAGGACGTCCGCTCCGCCGTAGGTTTCGACGGAAAAGAGACGCGGCAGGTATTTTTTCATGCCGATCAGGTAGTATCCGCCGTCGGCGGCGGGGCCTATTACGGCGTCTTTTTTTTCGAGAAGTCTGAAAGAATCGGTCAGGATATCCGCCGTCAGCGCGGGGAGGTCGGAGCCTATGAGCACGGCGGCACTGTGCTCGTGCAGCGTTTCTTCGAAGGCTAAGCGCATTTTGTCTCCGAGGCCTCCGTCCGCCTGTTTGAAGAGCGCGGCGCCGCGCACCGGTTCCGGCAGAAGCGCGGGGCTACCGCCGGTGTAGTAGAGCCTTACGTTTTTTTTCGCCGCGAGGCATTTTTCGTAGACGTCGCAGAGAAACGCCGCGTGCAGCGCGGCGCACTGCACGCCCGTGAGCGCGCCCATGAGGCGCGTCTTGACCATGCCGGGCACCGGCACACGTGTGAAGAGTATTACCGCTTCGCCGCGCATAGCGCCGCCTTTACCAACGGCGGCGGCGGCCGCGCAGCGCGCCAAACGCTATCAGGACGTACCCTATGACGAGGAACGCGGCGGCCGCGGCGTTTATCGCCGGCACGCCCACAAGCCGCGCGCCGAGCCCTTCGCGTATTATGAGCGCGGGCAGGACGCACATCCTGGAAGGGCCGAGGAAGAAGGCCCCAGCCGCGCATATTAAGACGAGGCTCGCGGTCGTGAAGAGCAGCGAAAAGCGGACGTTCCATATCGCGGAGACGACAAAGAAGAGCGCGAACAGCGCGAAGAGGACCAGCCCCATGTTCACGCGCATTTCGAGCCACGTGTTCTGGAAAAGGGCCGCGGATACGGCCGCGGCCCATATAAACGAGTTGTACAGCCTGCCTATGTGCGTCATGCCAAGGCTATTTCACGAGGCGGAAGATGACGTTGACGCGCGTGCCGTCCGCTGGCAGCACGTCTTTATTGCCGCGGAACTCGACGACTTTGTTCTGCGTCGTTCCGGTCGGATAGGCGGCGTTGCTCGTGATGCCGACGGCACAGCTGTCGAGGCAGAGGACGCATCCGGTGTTGTTTTTCTTAGCGGCTTCGATGTTGCCGCCGAAGCGGATGTCCATCGGCCTGTCTTCGGTCGCGACGATGATGTCGTGGAACGGTATTTCGCCGTTCGAGCCTTCCCATGTCACGAAGACGTCGAGTTTGTCGCCCTCGACGGATCTGCCGTTGTCGGGGCCGGCCTTCATGTCTTCGGCTGTGAGGTTGTCGCCGGCCTTTGCGCCTATGTCAAGGAGCGCCTGATAGAATACTTTTTCGTTTGAGAGTCCGCGAAGGACGGACTTCTCGCCGTTAGAGCCCTTGGCGTAGACCACGCCGTGGCGCGTCGGCTCGGTGAAATACTTCGCGTTGACCTCGGCGGGCATGATTATCTCGGCGCGGTCCTTGTTGACCTCCATCGGAAGCCCCGGGTCGTCTCCGCTTTTCTTCGAGCCGTTCCACAGCGCGAATCCGGCCGCTATGACTACTATCGCTGCTGCCGACCATATTATCTTCTTGTTCATCTCTGTTCCTCCTGTTCAGCTTCGCTGAATTTTATTTGCGTCCGTGTTTTTACACGGCGTATTACTGTTTCGTCGCGCCGCCGCAGCTCGAACCGCTTCCGGCGGTGCAGGCGTAGCAGTGGCTGCCGAAGCGTATCCTGCGCCGGACGCTCTTCGCCTCGGCCCATTCGCCTATCGTCGCCGGCCCTTCGGCGCGGAGGCCGAGCGCCTGGTTGAAATCGCAGTCGTATATGTATCCCTGCCAATCGACGGAAATCTGATCGCGGCACATCATCTTTTCGACCGCGCCGGGATTGAAGCTGTTGTAAAGGCGCTCCATATACCCGCAGAGGTTGCCGCTTCTGTCGAGGAATTCACGGAAACGGCCGACGGGGTTGTTCGTTATCGTGTAAAGGCTGTTGAAGACTATCCCGTGATCCTCCATAAGCCTCGCCTTGTAGTCGCGCTCAAGGGCGGACTGCGACGGCGGCAGGAACGCTCCGCCAGGATTGTAGACAAGGTTCAGCCGCAGTTTTTCATCTTTGCCGTAGCCCAGCTCGTTGAGGCGGCGCAGCAGCGTAACGGACTTGTCGAATACGCCTCCGCCGCGCTGGCGGTCGTTGTCGCGCTTCGTGTAGTACGGCAGCGAGCAGACGACCTCGACGCCGTATTTCGCGTAGAGCTCGGGGATGTCGCGAAAGCCCTCCGTGTCGAGGATGACGAGGTTTGTGCGCACTATGGTGTTGACGCCGGTTTTTGCCGCGTTCTCCAGCAGCCAGCGGAAGTTAGGATTCATCTCCGGAGCGCCGCCCGTTATGTCGAGCGTCTGAATGTTGCGTGATATGACGGCGCGCAGGCAGTCCGCGGCCACTTCGCGCGGCATTATCTCCTTTCTGTCGGGGCCGCACGATACGTGGCAGTGCTTGCACGAAAGGTTGCAGAGCCGCCCGACGTTCATCTGGAGCGTGCGCACCGTATCGTAGGTGTAGGCCCATTCTTCGTTCGGAATCTTGCTCTCGAAGCACGGGATCGGCGGGACAGCGTTGATTTCGGTTTCTGTGCAGGCCGGCATCTTACATCTCCAGTTTTTCGAGAATTTTTTTCATCTGGACGCCGTGGACGAGCGTGGCCCCGCCGCGTATCGCAGCCGCGACGTGGACGGCCTCGGTCATCTGCTCTCCACCCGCCCCCTGTTCGAGACAGGCCTGGGTGTAGGCGTCGATGCAGTAGGGACACTGCACCGCGTGCGCCACGGCGAGCGCTATGAGCGCCTTCTCGCGCGCCGTCAAAGCCCCCCCGGCGAATACGGCGCCGTAATACTCCGAGAACTTTTCCCAGAGCTCCGGCGCTTCTTCGCCTATGGAAGAAAACTTCGGCAGATCATTAGGGTCGTAGTATGTCTCCATCTGAAATACACTCCTTAACACACGGGAAAGCCCGCCGCGCTACGCGGCGCGCCCCCGTTTCAGATAACGCTTGTAGAGAAACGCGCCTATCAAAGCCAGCATCACAGCGAAAACGCCGGCCGCGCACATGAGCCCAGCCCTGTTCTCCGCGTCGGAAAGCCCGGCCGCGCCGATTGTGAAAAGCGCGACGCCCGGCAGCATGAACACGAAGGTGTAGAGCGTGTAGGGCATCAGCCCGATGTCCGTTATCCCGTAGGCGAAATTCTGCAAATTGTACGGGAAGACGGGCAGCAGCCGCGTCACCATCAGCAGCACCAGAGCGCTGCCGTCCGCGTTGTCGAACAGAAAACGCTTCAGCGCCGGGCTCTTTTCGAGCATCGGCTTCACGCTGTCCTTGAGGAAAAAGCGTCCCGCAAGAAACGAAAGTACCGCGCCGAGCGTCGCGGAAACGAGGCACAGAAAAGTCCCCATCACCGGGCCGAAGAGCACGCCGCTGATTATAGCGAAGCAGACGCCCGGCAGCGCCAGCAGCACGCATCCGGCGGTAGTAGCCGCGACGTAGATCAGCGCCGCGGACATATAATGCTCAGCCGCGTAGGCGCGGAAACCGTCGATATACCCAGAATCCGCGAAACACTCCGACAGCCCCATGCGCCGCGACAGGACGTAAAGCGCCGTCAGCGCTGCGGCGAACGCAGCGGGCTTCAGCCATTTGCGGTGCGCGGCGAAAAATCCGCCCTGAGTCACAGCAGCCGCCCCGTAACGGCGTCTATACGGTTGCGCCACGTGCCGCGCTTCTTCCGCGTCCCAGGGAAGAGCAGCTCGAGGCCGTGCGCCGGACTGCATCCAGCGCCGGCGAAAGACTCGACGCAGGCGAAGCAGTAGGTCAGGATGTTCCTGTTCTCGCTCTCCGCGATGCGCATATTGAGTATCTCGCGCCCCTTCTCCGGGTTCAGCACCATAATCATACCCGCCTTGCCGCAGCAGCGCGCTTTCGCGCGCGACGACGGGTACTCCTCCCACTTTATACCGCAGCGCGCGAAGACGTTCCGCGCCGCCTGCTGCGTATCCGGGTCGCTCCGCGTCGGGCATGGGTCGTGCAGCACGAACTTCCGCCCGTCCTCAGTCCTGCGCTCGAACTTTTCCTCGTCGAGCAGCCTCCATATAGAGACCACAGAAAGGCCGAAGCCCTCCTTCAGCGTCCCCGAACAGTTGGGGCAGCAGACGACGAGGCGCTTAATGCCGAGCCCGCCGAGCAGCGCGGAAAGCCGTTCGCGGTGCGCCGCCGCCTTCTCTCCGTCTCCGAGCGCCAGCGTCGGATGTCCGCAGCAGGCGCTGACGAATCCCATCTCTGGATTGACGGAGACGAGCCAGCGGTAGACGCGGCGCATAAGCTCCGGGTCGTAGCCCATGAGGCTGCACCCGGGGAAAAAAGCAGTATCGCCGCCGCGCGACACGGCTTTCTGGAAAATCGGGGAAAAGCTCAGAAACTGATGGAGCTTAACACCCATATATCCGATTTTGTTTTTACTGTTTCGCGCTGCCATTTCCGGCCTCGGCCCGTTTTTTCACCCTTTCCTTATATATCTGGCGCAGCATCACGCTCAGCACGGAAAGGCTGAAAAGTATAAGCAGCCCCATGACGACGAACTTCGCGCCGCCGGTCAGCATACCGCCGACATACGAGTAAACGATCGTAGCCGGGAGCTGCCCTATGCCCGTCGCGACGAAGAATCCGACGAAGCTCATCGACGTCAGCCCCGCGGCGTAGCTCACGAAGTCGAAAGAAATAAACGGCAGAAGTCGCGCTATGAGAATGCTCTGCTTGCCGTGGCGCTCAAAAAATTCGTCTATCGCGCACAGCCCGCTCTTGCTCGTCAGCTTCTCCACAACGTCGCGCCCGAAGATGCGCGCGATATAGAAGCAGAGAGCGGCTCCGGCCATAGCGCTCGACCAGGAAAGGATGGCTCCCTGCCACCAGCCGAAAAGATTCGCGTTAGCGAAAGTGATGAGGAAGGCCGGCAGCGGAGCCGCGACCGACTGGAAGACCATAAGGAAAAACGAAAGCGCGGCGGCCTGCTTGCCGTACTTCGCGATGAACTCGCGCATGACCTCGAAATCGCCCGTCGCGAACGTACGCAGTATGTCGTCGATGACGGCTTTATAGCCTGGGCATACGAAATACGCCCCCACCGCCGCGGCAAGGACGGCGGCGGTTACTATTCGCTGTACTCTCTTTGATTTTTTCTTTGCTTCGGCGGACGCCTCTGCCATCAAAAACCTCTCCTTTTTATTTTACTCCGGCCCGCACAATCCACATACACGCCAAAAATTCCGCGCGCAAAACGACTGCGGAACCGTATAGCTTCCTTTCATATTTTTATGTATATCTTTGACGTTTTCTTAGAGAATGGAGACGGACGCCGTAAAGCTGCGCGCCTAAACGGCGCTTCGGACTGAAGATGCGGACTTACGCTATGCGGACATGCCCGGCATGACGGCGCTCTGTTCTCCGCGCACAACGTGCACGCTCAGAAGCCGTCTCACGTCAACTAACTGCGAACATACGCGCCACCTCCCGCCGGACACGATAAGTGAATTCTAACGCGAGTATATAGTCTGAAACGCCGCATGTCTTTATTCATCAGACCAGAAAGCAACGAACAAAAGCAATCATAAATAAAAGAATGATAAATTTTCAAAGACAACTGGCAAAATTCTTAAAAGAAGCGTCATACGAATTGAGCGCGTGAAAGACGGATATAGACACAACAAAAAAGACATAGAAAAAGTCTTCTATGTCTTTAACTCTTAAAAAAATGGCGCGCCGGACAGGATTTGAACCCGTAACCTTTGGATCCGTAGTCCAATGCTCTATCCAGTTGAGCTACCGGCGCGTATTCGGTTTTTATGGCGGTGAGGCAGGGATTTGAACCCTGGAGGGAGCTTTATGGCCCCCTACCCGCTTAGCAGGCGAGCGCCTTCAGCCTAGCTCGGCCACCTCACCAGCGCGAGGAATATTCTATTGCACATCCTCGGATTTGTCAACGATTTATTTTTGCGTTTTTTATCATTTCCATCAAAAATCGCGGCGGCGCATTTTTGTGGACAAACGGCGTTTTTTACGCTAAGCTGAAAATGTTTATACGTTTATATTAGGCGGCCGCCAAGAAGCGCGCCGCGCATATCGGAGGCAGGCTCGTGAGGTATGTCGGTAAAACAGCAGCGCCGCACCGTTTTTTGTCCCGCATTTTTTTGACAGCTTTGTTCGCCGCAGTCCTTTGTACTGCGGTCCGGCACGCGCTCCCGGCCGCAGCGCTTGAAGCCGGGGACGACGGCGTCTATATCATCGCGACGAGCGCGGATCTCATCGCTTTCCGCGACGCGGTGAACGAGGGCAGCGGCGGCATAAGCGCGAAGCTGACAGCCGATATAGACCTGTCGTCCGGCGGCAGGCCCATAGAGTGGGAGCCCATCGGGAATCCGACATACAACGGCAGATTCGACGGCGGTGGGCATACAGTGAGCGGGTATGTCGTGACTGAGGCTGTCTACGATTCTCGTTCGACATATTATGCCGGCTTCTTTGCAAAGATGGGAGATATAGGCAAAAGATGCGAAATAAAAAATCTCGTGCTGCACGGCGATGTGAATCTGTCGGCCGAATACGACGGCTACCTGCGTGTCGGCGGCGTCGGCGGTCTGCTGTATGGGAAAGATCCGGTTCGCAGTCGTATTTCAAACTGCGTACATGTCGGTTCTGTCTATTCCATCGACGACACAAAGACAAAGTTAGGAGGATTTCTCGGTTATAATGACGGCGGTACGATTGACAACTGTTTTCATTCTGGCGATGTTTACACGAAACCGTCCGGCGATGTCACAGATATGGGAGGCTTCGTTGGAAGCAATTCAAAGGCGCAAAACATACTAAACTGCGGCTGGCAGAGCGGCGGAGGCAGCGGCGAGAATTATGTGAAAAACGGAGTCTGCGGCACAAGCAGTGCCGCAGATGTGACGACGCTTGATTATCAAATTGCAGCCCCTCCCATAGCAACCGCGCTCTCTGCGTCAATAGAAAAAGCTTCCATTGATACGGATGAAGTCACAACGGTAACTATCACAACCGCTCCGGGGACTCCGGCAAACGCCGGTGAATACATCGCCGACGCCCATGTTGCCGAAGATTCCTACAACCGCGCAGTGATAGAAGTTTCGGATAGCGGCGGCCTCACTTTTACAATTACGCCGGTCGCGGCCGGAGAGACCTCCGTAACCTTCGTAGCGGAGCTTCGTCCTACGGATTTTTCAAAGCTTCCCGATTTCGTTCCGTCTTCCGACGACGGCTTGACTAATGAGATGTCGATGACGGTCGGTGTAAAAGTGACGAAAAAAGCCGCGGCCGAGGATATCCGCGTCGTTCCGGCGTCGGCAGATATGACGGTTGGCGAGCGGCTGACGCTTGCTGTTTTTTCTGGGGAAACGCGGCTTGAGGATGGCGTTAGCTGGGCCAGCGGCAGCGAGATGTGCGCGTGCGTCGACGCCGGCGGCGTTGTGACCGCGCTGGCGGAGGGGACCGCCGTGATCACGGCCTGCGCCGGTGAGGAAAAGAGGGCGCGGTGCTTTATCAATGTGTCGCCAACCGACGACGAAAAACCTGTTTCGGACGACGTGCCGCCGCGGCCGGAGGCTCCTGGCGGCACGGACCAGCCTGACGCGCCGAGTTCTTCCGGGGGCGGATGTTCCGCGGGCTTCGGCGCTCCGCTGCTTATAGCTGCCGTTCTCCTCGTTGTTTGCAGACGGCGCTAGCGGCTGTTTTGCGGCAATATCCTGGCGTTCGGCACGAAGTTCTATTCAACTCCGGCATTCGCCATGCCGCGCTCCATCACGGCATCAGCCGTAGTCGCTTTATAGCGCGTTTATAAAAACTCCGTCGCTGGGCGAATGTCTGCCACGAATGACAAAAAGCCGCGAAGAAGCTTTCGCGCTTCCCCGCGGCTTTGACGTTTTCCCGTACTTCGCGCTTCTATTGCTGCTGCTGGCCTCCGGCGGGCTGTTTTACCGGGTCTATGGGACGCGAGACGACGGGCGACGACAGGACTATCGCGGTGGTCGTCATGCCGCAGCTTCCCATTTTGCTGATGACCTCTTCTAGGTGGCCTACCGACGAGACTATGACTTTCAGTATGACGCCGTCGCTCCCCGTGAGGTGGTGGCATTCAAGCACTTCGGGGATCGATTTCGCCAGCTCGTCGGCCTGAGCGAGGAATGAGACCGGAATGGAAAGGCGGACGAAGGCCATTATCGGATAGCCGACGCGCGACTGGTCTACTATCGCGCGGTATCCGAGGATTATCCCCGCTTCTTCCATGCGGCGCACGCGCTCCGCCACGGCTGGAGACGAGAGGCCGACCTTGCGGCCGAGCTCATTGAATGATATTCTCCCGTCTTCCTGGAGGATTCTGAGTATCTGTCTTCCAATGTCGTCAAGAAGTTTATTGCTGAGCATCTGTTAAATCCCCGCCCTTCTCATTAAAAAATAAGTTTATAAAACAATACAACGTTAATATTAAAGCATAATCGAAAAAAAAGGAATAGCTGATAAGGAATTTTTATCCCGTAAAGAGATTTTTTACTAAAAAACGCTTTTTGCCGCTCTTTAGGCGGCGCCGGACGTCTCGTCAAATGAAAAGGAGGGCGGCGCGCGCCGTCCTCCGGTTTCGTCTTGCTTCGTTTATCTTTTGCCGAGCCCCGCCGCGACGGCCCACGCCGCGGAAATCGAGTGCAGGCACGGGATGCCCGCAGAACAGGCGTGGCGGCGTATCAGCGTGCCGTCCGCCATGTGGCGCTCGTTGCCGCCGGGGATGTTGAGCACTAGATCCCAGCCGCCGGAGCGCAGCCGTTTCACAAGGTCTTCGCGTTCGACGCATCCGGCCTCTATGCCCCACTTTTTGAGGTAGGCCGCCGTGCCTGCTGTCGCCTCGACCTTCCAGCCGAGCTGTTTGAAGAGCGCCGCGACAGGCATGGCCTCCGACTTTTCGCTGTCCGCTATGCTCATCAGTATGCGTCCGGCCTGCGGCGGCGTCCAGCCCGTGCCGCGCAGCCCTTCCATGATCGCGTCTGAGAGGTTGTCGGCCATTCCAAGGCTTTCGCCGGTGGACATCATTCTCGGGCCGAGCTTCGGGTCGAGGCCGGGCAGCTTGTCGTTGGAGAAGACGGGGACTTTCACGCCCCAGAGGCCGCTCTCATGGTAGAGGCCGAGGCCGTAGGGCATGTCGCGCAGTTTTTCGCCGAGCGCGAGGCCGACGGCTATATCGACGAGCGGCAGGCCGGATATTTTGCTGGCTATCGGCACAGTGCGGCTCGCGCGCGGGTTGGCCTCAATTATCCAGAAGGCCCCGGACCTGAGCACGAACTGTATGTTGAGCAGGCCGTGGACGTCGAGCTCGCGCGATATGGTCGAGACGAAGCTGAGCACCTCGTCCTGCTGCTCCTTCGTGAGCGAGAAGCTCGGGAAAACGGCTATCGAGTCGCCTGAGTGTATTCCGGCAGGGTCTATGTGTTCGAATATGCCTGGGATGAGCACGTCCCCGCCGTCGCAGAGCGCGTCACATTCAAACTCGCGGCCCGCGAGGAACTGGTCCACCATTACCTTCTGTCCAGGGACCGCGTCGAAGGCTTCTTTAAGCACTGCGACAAGCGATTTTTCGTCGTAGACGGCGCGCATCGCGACGCCGCCGATGACGAAGCTCGGGCGCACCATGAGCGGGTAGCCGAAGCGTTCAGCCGCTTCGAGAGCCTCTTCTACGGATGCGACGTCCACGCCCTTGGGCTCCGGCACGCCGATGCGCGCAAGCAGGCGCGAGAACTGGCCTCTGTCCTCAGCCGCCTCGATGACCTTAGCGTCGGGGCCGAAGAGCTTCACGCCGCGCGCTGCGAGGTCGAGGCCGAGGCGCAGCGATGTCTGCCCGCCGAAGCAGGCGAAGACGCCCGCGGCCTTTTCGCGCTCGAGTATCGGCACGGCGTCGTCCACGGTGAGCGGCTCGAGGTAGAGCGCGTCGGATATGTCGTGGTCTGTGCTGACCGTCTCGGGGTTCACGTTCATCATTATCGCGCGCACGCCGCGGCGGCGCAGCGCTTCGACCGCCTTGACGCAGCAGTAGTCGAACTCGACGCCCTGCGCTATGCGTATCGGGCCGGAGCCGAGGACGACTACGCCGCCCTCATGGTCGCCGTGCGGGTCGTCTCCCGCGCCCGGCGCGCCGTAGTAATAGCCGGAGCCGGAGGGGAACTCGCCGGCGCAGCCGTCAACTTCACGGTAGCCGGAGGCGCAGCCCTCTTCTTTTATGATCCTGCGCGCCTCGTCCTCGGAGAGTCCCGCGGCGCGCGCTATCTGCGAGGCGGTGAATCCCTTCATCGCGGCGCTGGCTATATTGCCGTTGACTGCGCCGTCCTCTTCGAGATATTTTTCCGCGAGCTGTATCGCGTTGAGCTGTTCTATAAAGTAGCGGCGTATGTGCGTCCTGCGCGCTACTTCTTCGACGGTCGTCGAGCTGCGGCGCAGGAGTTCGGTTATAGCGTCGATTCGCAGGTGCGTCGGGCGGTTGACCTGGTCCCAGAGCTTGCGCGTCTCCCACGTGCGCATATTCCTGTCGGGCAGGCTCTTGCCGCGCGCGACGGAGCGCCACGCCTTTGTAAGCGCCTGCGCGAAGTTCGTGCCTATCGCGAGGACCTCGCCCGTCGCCTTCATGCGCGGGCCGAGCGTGAAATCCGCCTGCGGGAAGCTGTCGAAGGGCCACGACGGAACCTTGACGGCCACGTAGTCGAGCGCCGGCTCGGAGAGCGCGCTGCCGGCGCCCGTGACGGGGTTCGCCATCTCGGTGAGCTCGAGGCCGAGCGCGATCTTCGCCGCCATGCGCGCTATCGGATATCCCGTCGCCTTGCTCGCGAGGGCGCTGGAGCGGCTCGCACGCGGGTTGACCTCTATTACGTAATACTCGCTGCCATCCGGCGCGAGCGCAAACTGCACGTTGCAGGCCCCGCGTATGTCGAGCGTGTCTACTATCTTCAGCGCCGCCGTGCGCAGCATCTGCCATTCCTTGTCGGTGAGAGTCAGTGTCGGCGAGACGACGACGGAGTCTCCAGTGTGGACGCCCATCGGGTCTATGTTCTCCATTCCGCAGACGGCCAGCGCATTTCCGGCGCAGTCGCGGACGACTTCTATTTCTATCTCGTGCCATCCCTCGAGGTAGCGCTCGATGAGCGCGCGCCCGACCGGCGATGCGGCGAGCGCGTCCTCCGTCTGGACGACGAAGCTCTCGACGTCGCGCACGACCGAGTTGCCCGAGCCGCCGAGAGTGAAGTCAGGGCGCAGGATAAGCGGAAGCGGCGTGTGCAGGGCGAACTCCTGCGCCTCCGCGACCGACGAGATACCGCGGCTCGCTATTATCGGCTGGCCTGCGTCGAGCATAGCGCGGCGGAAGGGCTCGCGCGCCTCGGCGCGTTCGACCGCCTCGGGCTGCGTGCCGAGCACGCGGCATTTGTGGCGCTTCCATATCCCGCGCTTTTCGCACTCCATACATAGGTTCAGCCCCGTCTGTCCGCCGAGAGTGGCGACGACGCCGTCGGGCGCGTGCTCTCTGAGTATCTCTTCGACGACCTCGGGAAGCAGCGGGCGGATATACACCACGTCCGCGACAGAGCTGTCCGTCTGTATCGTCGCCGGGTTGCTGTTTAAGAGGATGACGCTGCATCCCTCTTCCTTCAGCGCGCGGCAGGCCTGTGTGCCGGCGTAGTCGAACTCCGCCGCCTGTCCTATCTTTATCGGGCCGGAGCCCAGCACAAGAACTTTCTTTATAGATGCGTCTCTCATACTAATTTCTCCCCTGGCGCGCGGCCTTCATGCGGTCAATGAAATTGTCGAAGATATATGAGGCGTCCTCCGGCCCCGGCGAAGCCTCCGGATGGAACTGCACCGAGAGCGCGTCGAAGCGCCTGTGGCGAAGCCCCTCGACCGTGCCGTCCCCGAGATGCTTGTAGGCCACCTCGAGCTCAGTATTCACGAGGCTATCCGCGTCCACCGCGTACTGGTGGTTCTGGCTCGTCAGCAGGCCGCGCCCAGTCGCCACGTCGAACACCGGCTGATTCGCGCCGCGGTGGCCAAAGGAGAGCTTCTTCGTCCTGCCGCCGCAGGCCATCGCAAGAAGCTGATTGCCGAGGCATACGCCGAGCAGCGGAAGTTTCCCGAGCATCTTCGCCGCCTCCGCCGCCTCGCGCCCGAGCACCGATGGGTCGCCGGGGCCGTTGCTCAGCAGCACGCCGTCGGCGCCGCTCGAAAGCACGGTATCGGCCGGCGTATCGTGCGGGAAGCGGATGACGCGGCAGCCGCGCCGCTCCATACTGCGGATTATATTCTCCTTCACGCCGTAGTCCATCACCGCGACGGTGAGCTCCCCACCACCGCTGACGATAGGCATATCGCAAGAGACCTCGTGAACCAGCGTCGGCGGCAGCTCGGTAAGCCCCGGGGCCGCCGGTTCCGTATCGAGGCGGCCCATCATCGAACCCACCTCGCGGATCTTGAGGACAAGCCCGCGCGTATCTATATCGTGGACGATCGGACGGCCGTTCTCCGCCATCCAGTCGTGTAAACTTTCAAAGCGCCCGCATTCCGTTTCGTCGAGGCGCGTCATCAGCGCCGCTCGCGGCCACACGCGCCGCCCTTCGAGATTCTCCTTGTCTACGCCGTAAATCCCGATGGGCGGGAAAGCGAAAACGACGATCTGCCCGTTGTACGAAGGGTCTGTCAGAGTCTGCGGATAGCCGCACGAGGCGGTCGTAAAGACGACCTCCCCCTCCACCGGCCCGTCGAGCCTGCCGCGCCCGCGCCACACCGAGCCGTCGCTCAAAGTCAGATATACGTGGTCATCCATAATCTATGCGCTCCTTCGAGGCGAACTAAAATAAACAGGAACAATTATTTTGTTTACTTTCATATTTCACCCAGCGTTCAAATTTCCAGTGTATTATAACCTTAACAGGAAAAACGTCAACCCCGCAAGCGCACGTTTTTCCGCAAATAATGCAAATTCAACCGATTGCACAAAAATTGGCCCTTATTTTTAGCCAGGAATAGTCAACATCGGGATATACGCGCGTCCGGCCACGCTAAAACACTGGCGCCGAAGCTTTTTCGGCCTCAACGGTACGAATCGAAGTCCGGAAATTTTATATACAACGGCGCATCGGTATGGCTCTCCGCTTCGTCAATCGAAACGCAAGAATTCCGCGCGGCGCGGCGAAAGGATATAATAGCCTGGTAAAAAACGGAAACGGAGGACGCGCGATGAAATACAGCTTCGGCCCGCTGATAAACGAAAACTCAAAAATACTGATACTGGGCTCTCTGCCGGGAGTGAGGTCGCTCGCCGAATCCAGATACTACGCGCATCCTCAGAACAAATTCTGGAAAATAATCTACGGGGCGTGGGGGCTGACGCCAGACGCGGACTTCGACGCGCGCTACGGCTTCATACTCGCCCACGGACTCGCGCTCTGGGACGTGATAAAATGCGCGCGCCGCGAAGGCAGCGCCGACGGCAGCATCCGCGACGAAACGCCGAACGACGTCCCGGCGCTCCTCGCTACCCACCCCGCCGTATCGCTGATAATCTTCAACGGAGGCTTCGCCTTCGCGAAATACAAAAAATACTTCGGCCTCCCGAAAATAGAATACAGAAAAATGCTCTCCACCAGCCCCGCCTGCGCAGGACGGGACAAGGAAAGAGAGGAGATGTGGAGGGCGGCGCTGAGGCGTGCAGCCCCAAGCTCAGCCATCCCATTACAATAGAAAACCACACGGCGCGGCAAAGCGAACACAGCGATGCCGCAGCGGGAGTATAGCATTTGACACCACATTATGTTTGGCTATAATAAAATCAAATTTTAGAATAGCCGGGTATGAATTAAATGTACATAAAACGCGCGGCAGAAGAAACGGTAAAAAAATTGTCGAATATGTTTCCTGTTCTGCTTGTCACAGGGCCCAGACAGGTCGGGAAAACTACACTGTTACAGAAGCTTATGGAGGACGATCGAAAATATGTGACGCTAGACGACCCTGACGTTCGGTATCTAGCAAAGCGCGATCCCGCTCTTTTTATGCAGCGCTATACTCCGCCGGTGCTCATTGACGAAATTCAGTACGCTACGGAGCTACTGCCGTATATAAAGATGAGCGCCGACCGCTCAGGACGCAAGGGAGATTTCTGGCTTACCGGCTCGCAGGTATTCCGGCTTATGAAGAACGTAAGCGAAAGCCTGGCTGGGCGCGTAGGCATCGTCAATCTGCTGGGACTCTCGGACGCGGAGATATACGGATACGAAAGCACTCCGTACACCACAGACGCCGCGCGCCTTATGAAACGAGCCGCTGGTATGAAAGAAAGAGGCCTGAACGAAATCTACGCCAGAATATTCAAAGGGTCGATGCCGGCGCTCTACGCAGGTGACACAGACTGGGAAGTGTATTATAGGTCTTACGTAGAGACATACTTGCAGCGCGATATCCGCGACCTTTCACAGGTGGCGGACGAGATGCAGTTTTATAATTTTATGACGATAACTGCCGCGCACACGTCGAAGCCGGTCGTATATGAGGAGTTTGCGGGCGCAGCAGGCATAAGCGCGCCGACTGCCAAGAAATGGCTCTCTCTGCTCGTATCGTCTCACATTATCGCGCTCGTTCAGCCATACTCGAACAACATCTTAAAGCGCGCGGTAAAAATGCCGCTCATGCATTTCCTGGACACCGGGCTGGCGGCGTACCTTTTAAAATGGGGAAGCCCTGAAGTCCTTGAACGCGGCATAATGTCTGGGGTTTTTTTTGAAAGCTACGTATTCTCCGAAATTTACAAAAGCTATCTGAACGCCGGGAAGGAGCCGCCTGTCTATTACTACAGAGACAAAGACCAGAAGGAAATAGACATCCTGCTCTATCAGAACGGTACGATATTTCCCATCGAAATAAAGAAAGCCGCTTCGCCAGGCAAGAGCTCAATAAAAAATTTCTCCGTGCTGGCTCCGCTGGATAATCCGGAACGCTTCGGAGGAATGCGCGAGCTCAAGACCGCAATAGGCCAAGGCAACGTAATTTGCATGTCGAAGAACCTGCTGCCCATCGACGAAAAAAACTGGTACGTCCCGGCCTGGCTCGTGTAATCAGCTGAGTCAGATACAAAACGAGGATGCCCCGCTTATAACGGCGCGGGGCATCCTCTGCTTCAAGGGAAAAACTCCGGGAAATTGCTGAATTAGTCTTTCGGTTTTACGTCGATTGCGAACTTCGGTCCCTTTACAAAATCTGCAATCGTATTGCGCAGCTCATACAACGACAAGATTGCAAAGGAGACAGGAATCGCCGAATATGTGTACCGATAAGGGATCCTAAGGGCCGGCGTCATGCGTGAGCCTGCGACATTCACGAAATCTATGCCTATGAGCATAACGATCACCGACGCGGCGAGCATAAGAATCTGCGAAACAAATGTCAGAGTGCGGTTCGCGCTGTGCGGCATCATCTCCTTAAAAACTACGATGCTCACATGCTCGCGCTGTACAGCTATTATGGTCGTGCTGAGCAGGCAGAACCACACTAGAAGTATCTTAAGCAGCTCTTCGGACCATGTCAGCGAATCGTTGAGCACATAGCGGCAGAATACGTGCGCCCAAGCGACGACCAGCATTACTAGCCCAATGGCGATTATCACCGCCAGCACTACATTGTAGACTGCTTTTATAAGCTTATCGAGAGCAGCCAGCATAGCTTACGCACTTCCTTCTAATTCATCCCCTTGAGAATATCTGCTTTAACCGCTTTGATGTCGGAAAGGAATTTATCGACGTATTCAGCCCCAAGCTCTTTCTTTGCTCTTTCTATAACGACAGGCTGCGCCGCGTTCCGTATCTCTGCTAACGCCGACGGTTCGAGACTGTTGACTTCCATGCCCCTTTTCTTAAGCTCTGCAAGTATCACGTCCTCGCGGCCCGCGTTTACGAAGCGGCTGTAGTTCTGTCCAAGAATCGCACCGACGGCGAGAGCCTCCTGATATTCGGGCGGCAGCTTTTCAAACCAGCGGAGATTGGCGACAAGCGGCATTCCGTCGTAAATGTGCCCGGTGAGCGAGACATATTTCTGTACTTCGTACATGTTGAGGTCCCACATATTGGAAATCGGGTTTTCCTGTCCGTCTACGATTTTCTGCTGCATCGAAAGATAGAGTTCGGAGAAGGGGACGGGCGTCGGGTTTGCGCCGAGGGCTTCAAAGCTCGCCATGTGCATCGGGTTCTGCATCGTTCTTATCTTAAGCCCTTTGAAATCGGCAAGCTTTGTTATAGGTTTCACGGAAGAGGTAACATGACGGAAGCCGTTTTCCATGTAGGCGAGCCCTTTCATGCCGCATTCTTCGAGCGAGGCGAGCAGATCCTGCCCGACTTTGCTGTCCATCACCATCCACGCTTCATTGTAATTATTGAAAAGGAACGGAATATCGAGGACGAAGAAATTTTTCTGGAACGTGGTGACGGGCGCCAGAGACGCGGTCGCCATTTCGAGGGAGCCAGTCTGCACCTGTGCGAGTGACTCTTCCTCGGCGCCGAGCTGGCTGTTCGGGAAGATGTTGATTACGAAATTGCCGTCGGTTTTGTCCTCGACGTACTGCTTCATTACAAGAAGGCCTATCGTCTGCGGATGCGTCATCGAGTTGCAGGCGGAGACGCGCGCCGTGATTTTTTCAGCGGCGAAGGCGCATACAGACGTCAACATGACGCAGGCAAGAGTTAAAAGTGCAGCTATCGCTTTTCTTCTCATTTTCAGAAATAACTCCTCTCAGTAATATTCTATGCTGCTAGTAACCCGCCAGGCGAGGCAGGAAAAGCACCAGTTTCGGGCAGAAAGTGACGAGCAGAAGGACGCATATCGTGGCGGCGATAAATGGTATCGCTTCCTTGACAGTGTCCTCTATTCGCACCCCCGCCACAGGGCTTGTGACGAAAAGTGTTATTCCAAAGGGCGGCGTCGCGAGTCCTACGACCAGGTTGATGCAGATGACGAGCCCTATATGAAGAGGGTCTATGCCGAGCTCCCACGCTATAGGCGCGATAAGCGGGGCGAGAATGACTATCGAGGCATAGTCGTCCATGAAACAACCGACGATAAGGAGCAGGATGTTGACGCAGAGCAGGAAAAGCCACCACGGCATCGTCGAAAGCGGGCCGATGAGGCTGTCGAGCAGACGCTCGTTCGCGATGGCCCAGGCCATAACGCTTCCTGCTCCAGCAAGCAGCAGGACGAGCCCGGTCGTCGAAGCCGCGTCAAGGAACATATCCGGGATGTCCTTGAGCTTGACGGAGCGGTTGACGCAGAAGGCGAGGAATCCGCTGTAAAGCACGGCAACAGCCGATGCCTCGGTTATCGTGAATATACCGCTGAATATGCCTCCGAGAATGATGACCGGCAGCAGCAGAGACGGCAACGCCTTCTTGGTCGCCGCTATTTTCTGTTCGGCCGTAGCCTTGCCGTGAGCTTTGTACCCGCGCTTCGTCGCTATCCTGTTGGCAATTACGATCTGCACCCCTGCGATAAGCAGGGCCGGGACTATCGCAGCCATAAATAGTCCGGCAATGGACGTTTTGCCGACGGACATGCAGTAAAGGATCATCAGGACGCTCGGCGGCATTATCGGGCCGAGAAGTGAAGCCGACGACATGACACCGGCGGAAAACGCAGCGGAATAGCCCTCCTTCTTCATCATAGGAATGAGAAAGACTCCGAGCGAAGCGGCGGCTGCGACCGCGAGGCCGACGATCGACCCCATAAGGAGGCTAGCGCCTATAGTGACCATCGCTATCGCTCCGTTGAAACGCCCGAAGAAAGCATTTACGAAGTCGATGAGCGATTCAAGCAGCTTCCCCTTGAGCATGAGCTGTCCCGTAAGTACGAAGAACGGAACTGCCAGGAAGGAGAAGCTGTTCATTCCCTCATACATCTTCTGCGTGATGACGATGACAGGAAAACCGCTGACAAGAAGATATGCCAGCGAGCTTATAATCAGGTTATAAGCTATAGGCAGCCCTATCACCATCAAAAACAGAAAACAAATGACCAGCGTCGCTAGTTCCATTTAATTGAACTCCTTCGGCAAAATTTCACCTTGTTACTTTATATACGGCTCGTCCCACAGCAGGAGCTTCTGGCCTACGCCCTGTTTCAGCGCGCGCTGGTAGAGCTCGAAGCCGCATGCGACGTCGAATACCGCCATTCCGCAGGCGACGAAGATTATCGTCTCGTCGTCGCTCGTGCGTCCGGGCTTGTTGCCGAGTATGACGTTTCCGATGTCGGTGGAGTCCTCAAGCTTCGGAAGCTTGCCTTCGTCGATGAGCGTGTATATCGGGCCGCCGATGACTCCGGCGTAATATCCGGGGACGTCGCCGGAGGCGTAGGCTTCTTCGACGTAGGCTTCGTGAAGCTTGATGTTGTCGTAGACTATCTTGCTCTTGAGCCAGAGGTCGTCGTCGCCCTTAGCGGGGCCGGTGAGCATGACGAGAGCGCCTTTTTTAATCCACGAGCTCTCGATGTGGAGCGGCTTGAGGCGCGACGCGGCGACGGTGACGAGGTCGGCCTCCTTGAGCGCCTCCGGCAGTTCCGTCGTGGCGGAGGCTTCGAGGCCGAATTCGCTCTTGGCCCAGTCGGCGAAGGCCTGCGCCTTATCGAGGAATATGTCGTAGGTTATGATCTTCTTGAGGTTCGGGGCCTGGGTTACGATGTGGCGGAAGCAGGACTTGTTTATCGGGCCGCAGCCTATAACGGCGCAGACTTCGGAATCCTTGCGCGCGAGGTGGCGCGTGGCGACGGCGGGGATGGCTCCCGTGCGCGTCGCGCTGAGTATGTTCGCCGACATGTGGCAGAGGGGCGCGCCAGTGTCCTTATCGTTGATGAGGACGGTCAGTATCGAGCGCGGGAGCCCCTTCGCGGTGTTCGCGGCGTTCGAGCCGTACCACTTGTTGCCGCAGACATCGAAGCGGCCGCCGAGATAGGCCGGCATTGCGAAGAAGCGGCGGTCGGGGCCGGCGACCGGCATATTCGGGAAGGGAGATTCCTTCGGGAAGATTATCCCCATGCCGTGGCTGTTGTGGTTCGGCCCGCCCATGAGGTAGTCGCCCTTGGCGAGGAGCCCGAAGACCTCTTCGCAGACGTCTACCCACGCCGGAGCGTCGGTGATACCGAGCTTGATGGTATCCGGCTCAGAAAGATAGATAAACTCAATCTTGTTGCTCATTCAGCATCTCTCCTTATTGCGATCAGTTTTCAGCTTTTGATAAAAGCTATATAACAATCAAGCGGCGCCGCCCTCCTTAACACGGCAAAAAGACAACAAAACCACTGAACTGTCTTTTATAACAGCCTTAAGAATGTATTCACAATAAGTTCTGTCAAACAGTATAGGCATAGGAATAGGTATTTTCTATTAGCTTATTAGCCCGTTTTATAAAAATATTAACTTGTAAGTATGGTACAATATGCTCAACGTGTAAGGGGTTGTGTGTTTATTTTTAATTCTCCAGAAAAGGAGAGTGGATTTTCTGTGATAAATTACCGCCCCATACTTGTAGACAGCACGCTCCAGGAGCTCACGGAGCACGGCGATTTCGCCTTCCCGATGTCTATGGACGAGCAGCGCGTCTCCGACAGCTATGTCGCCTTCGTTCCGCACTGGCACTACGAGATACAAATCTCTGCGGTCGTAAAGGGCTCCGTGATTTTCAGGACGCCGGAAAATGAATTCCGGCTTGAAAAGGGCGAGGCCGTTTTCTTCAACAGCGGCTGCATACACGAGGCCGTCCCGACCGAGGACAAGGACGGCGTCTACACATGCGTCAATTTTCACCCTAAGGTCGTTTACGGCTACGCCGAAAGTCTGCTGCGCCAGGACTATGTCAATCCAGTCCTCTACTCCAACGAGCTGCAGGCGATAGTTTTCCGGGACGAGCCGTGGCATCTCGAGGTGCGTAAGCTCATGGATTCGCTCATAGCGGTCAACCGCGCGGAGCGCTTCGGCTACGAGCTTGAGATGTACTCCATCATACTGAAGATATGGCACCTCATCGTGCAGAACAACGAAAGCCTAATCTCGGCCTCCTCGCTCGTATCCTTCGCGGACAAACAGAGGATAAGGTCGCTCACGCACTTCATACACAAGAACTATATGGAGCGCATATCCCTGACCGAGATAGCGGAGTCGGACCACATCAGCAAAGGCGAATGCTGCCGCGTCTTCCAGCGCGTACTCGGCACAACGCCATTCGCATATCTGATAAACTACCGCATACACCAGGGCATGAAGATGCTGGCGACGACCGACCACAACATTTCGGAGATAGCGCAGAGCGTAGGCTTCGGCTCCGGCAGCTACTTCACGGAATGCTTCAAGAAGATGATGCACTGCTCGCCGATGCAGTACCGCAAGCATATTCGCAAGGAAGGCAAATCGGAGGATGCGCCGCGGCCCGAGGAAGACTATTCGTAATATTGCCCTCAACTATCGACATATTGACGCTCCCGTTGACTTTGTTAAATAAAGCTTTTTATACTGGATTCGCACTCTGGACATAATAAAGCTTCGTACAAAGCCAACGGGAGGTTTTTATATATGCAGTGGAAAATAAGGAACCGCGAGCAGCTTTTATCCCACGGAGACACGGAGTCAAGACGCATCGTCCTCGACATAGCCGACAGGACGCTCCAGAAGCTTGACGCTAAGGAGCGCATCAAGAGCATAATGAGCCTGGACGGCGATATTCTGCGCATCGGGACGAAGAGCTGGGACCTTTCCAAGAAAAAGAACGTCTATCTGCTCGGCGCCGGCAAGGCATGCAACCACATGGCGATGGCGGTGGACGAGATACTCGGAGACAGGCTGACGCGCGGCATAGCGATCGTAAAAATATCGGAGCCGACGGACGTTTTCAATAAAACCGAAGTTTACGTCGGCGGGCATCCGCTCCCCAACGAAGAGGGCTACAGGGCCTGCAGGATAATACTCGACATCGTGGACAACTCCGGACCGGACGACCTGTTTATATGCGTCATCAGCGGAGGCAGCTCCGCGCTGATGAGCTGCCCGATAGACGGGATCTCGCTCGAAGACGAGATAAAGGTGACGGACGTGATGCTCAAGTCCGGGGCGAACATATACGAGATAAACGCGATACGCCGCCACATATCGCAGATGAACGGCGGCATGCTGGCGAAGCGTATAGAGGCGCGCGGCGCTGAGCTGATAGGTTTCGGCATCAGCGACGCCGTGGGCACGCCTCCGACAGGCGACATCGGCATCCCTTACGCAAATTACAAGAGCACGCCGATGGGGCCGGACGCGACGACGCTCGACGACGCGCGGCGCGTGATACGCGATTACGACGTCGCGGACAGGCTGCCGAAGAACGTCGTGGACTACCTGATGAACGCGGGCCCCGAGTGCGAGACGCCGAAGGCCTTCCCGAACAACACGTACTACTTAATAAACACGCTGCCAGACTCATGCGCCTACGCGAAAAAAATTGCGGAAGAGATGGGCGTTCCCGCCGTCATACTCACGTCGTTCCTCGAGGGCGAGAGCCGCGACGTAGGCACGATGCTCGCCTCAGTGGCGCGCGAGATACAGGCCTACGGCAACCCGGTCAAGGCTCCGTGCGTGCTGCTCGCCTCCGGCGAAGCGACGACGCAGATCCTCGACAACAGCACGATAACGGGCCACGGCGGCCCGTCGCAGGAGGAGACGCTGAGCTTCGCGCTATCGGCCGCTAAGGCCAGGGGGATATGCCTGCTCTCGATAGATTCAGAGGGCACCGACGGCACGACCGGCGTCGCGGGCGGCATCACCGACTCGACCAGCTACAAGGCGGCTCTTGAAAAGGGAATCGACGTACACGCAGCGCTGCGCGGACACGCGAGCTTCGAGGCGCTCGACGCGATAGGAGACGCGGTCTTCACAGGAAACACTGGAACCAACCTCTGCGACTTCAACGTAATGTACGTTCCGAAAATAGATTAGGAGGACGCGAAAATGTCAAAGATAACGGAAGTCAAGGCAAGACAGCTAATCGACTGCAAATGCCGCCCGATGGTGGAGGTAGACGTAATAACCGAAAAAGGCTCGCTCGGACGCGGAAGCGCGCCGACCGGAAGTTCCGTCGGAATGTACGAGTCGTTCGTGCTGCGCGACAACGACCCCAAAGAATACAACGGCATGAGCGTCCACAAGGCCGTCGAAAACGTGAACAAGATAATAGCCCCGGCGCTCATAGGCAAAGAAGTTAGCGGGCAGGAAGAAATAGACAAAATAATGATAGAGCTCGACGGCACGCCGGACAAACATAATCTCGGCGGAAACGCGATATACAGCGCATCGATAGCGGCTTTCCGCGCCGCCGCAGGAGACGCCGGCAAAACGCTCTACGACTATATAGCGGGCGAGCCGGTCAAAGACGTGCCGATACCGTCATTCAACGTCATCAACGGCGGGAAATATCCCGGACTGACGCAGGCCTTCAACGAATTCATCGTGATGCCCTACAAGGCCGATTCCATATACGAAGCCGTCGAGATCGCCGTCAAGGTGTTCCAGAAGCTCGGCCCCGTCATCAAGAACTATACGAAAAAAGAGCCGGGCGTCGGCGGATCATACGGCTGGATCGCGCCGTCGGAGGACCCGGAGGTGCTGTTATCGCTCATGCAGGAGGCGATAGACGCGTGCGGCTACACCGGCAAATGCGCTTTTGCGCTCGACTGCGCCTCCAGCGAGATGTACGACGCCGAGACTAAGACGTACTACCTTAACGGCAAGCGCCTTTCCTCCGACGAGCTCATAGGCTACGTCAAAGGGCTTACGGAAAGATGGAATTTCGTCTTCATCGAGGACATGCTCGACGAAAACGACTGGGATGGCTACGAAAAGGCCCACAGAGAGATAACGAGGACTCTCATCATAGCAGACGACTTCACCGCGACAAGCAAGGAACGCATAGCGCGCGCCTGCTCGACGAACTCGATAGACGGCTTCATCCTCAAGCCGAACCAGGTCGGCACGATAAGCGAAGCGCTCGACGCATACCGCTTTGCGCGCGAGCGCGGACTGCTCGCGATACCTTCCGGACGCTCGGGCGGCGTCATCGGCGACGTCGTGATGGACCTCGCGGTCGGCCTCGACGTGAGCTTTATCAAGAACGGCTGCCCGCGCTCCGGCGAGAGGATAGACAAACTGAATTTCCTGATGCGCGTCGCCGACCTGAACCCCGGCTGCGTGATGTCGGACATTTCTTCGCTCGTGCGCTTCTAGGAGAAGCGCGCCTTCCACACGAAAAGGCCGGAGCGACGGCTCCGGCTTTTTTACGTTGTTATATCCGTTCAAGAAACGGCGCGCGTCGCCGCCTGTTCAAAAGTATTTTTACGCTCGCTTTTGCGGACTGCGCACAGCGCAGCGCACGGCATTACGGCCCGGCCGCGCTTGCTTAAACTCGGGCGGAACGGGCCGCGAAACACGAACGCCGCCCCCTCACCACAGCCTCATCCCGACGCGCCTGCAGTACTCCTCCAGAAATTCTTTTTTCGTGCCGGCCAGGCCGCCGCGGGATTTTATCATTGCGCTTATTCTTTCGAAGTTTTTCAGCGCAAACGATGCGGCTTTGTTCGCGCACTCTTCCATGACTGAGCAGAGGACTTCTGCGGCTTCTTCGGAAAGGCCGCGCCTTGCCAGACGGGCCGCCTCGCGTTCGGCTCTCGCGGCCTGCGTTTCGATTTCCTCTTCGAGCGCGACTCCGCCCACGCGGATGAACGGCGCGTATCTGTCGTAGTCGGCCGATACCGCGGCGGCGAGCCTTTCAAAGAGCCACCAGAGCGAGCTTTCACTGAACTTTTCGCCGCTTTCGCTCATAAGCGGCGGCAGAGGGCCGGCGCAGTACGCCGGTATGTAGAGCGACAAGCATGGCAGCGAGCAGGCGAAGCGCATCGCAGGGCCCGCGCCTTCCGCCCAGCGGCATATCATGGAGGCGGCCGTCTGGCTCGACTCCGGCGTCATCGCGTGCATACAGACCGACGGGAAGACGCCGAAGGATACGCCGAAGCGCGGCTCTAGGAGCGTGCCCTCGAAGTGGTCGCGCAGGATGGATTTTACCGTAACGGCGTCGAAGGGGTCTTTTTCGGCTTCGAGCATGGAGCTCAGCCGCCGCAGCCTCGGCACGGCGCCGGTCTGTCTTTGCGCCGGGGCCGTGTAGGCCTTCGCGAAGTTAAACCGCTCGCCTTCCGCGAGCCAGCCTTTGTCCCGCGCATATTTTTCCAGCGCCTCGCTGCATTCGTCCGGTTTCGCGATCGTATAGCAGTTGCTTATCGCGCACGGCTCTTCTATGCGTTTGGCGGCCCACATGCGCCCAGCCGTCTCGAGCAGCCAAATTTCCTCCCTGTCGGCTATAAGAAAAGAATTTTCGTAACGTTTGTCCTCGAGCACGCTCGCGTTGGCGTTCTGCCCGTATTCCTCAAGCAGCGCCGTTATGACGCGCATCGCCTCGCGGGCAGTCGCTCCTCGCTCGAGGCCGAGGCGCAGCATATCCATGCCAAGCAGCGCGTTTCCGCGTCCCGTCTCGGCGGCTTTGCTGCCCTGCGCCTCGTTGCCTATCATCACGCCTTTTTCGTTGACGCCCATCTCGAAGCCCCACATCCAGTAGGGTCTGGAGCCGAGCACGCCGTATGTCTCGCCGGTCTGCGGGACGGATATGTAGGTACATTCGACTTTCTCGCCGGCTCCGTGCTTCGCGCCGGGCGACCATGTCAGCGCCTGCGCCTCGCCGAGCGGCCTGTCGCTGTTTTTCGCCAGAAGATTGCTCCCGCCCAGGCATCTCCCCGCCGGAAGCGCGAATGTGTCGCATGAAAGCATTTTTTACTCTTCTTCTCCCTTCGCGTATGCAGGATTTTCCCGATTACACGAACATTATACTCACTCGCGCGGCAAAGAAAAACGGCGCGCACAAACCGCGGGAAACGAATACGTTTCTGCATAAATAATAGTGAATTGACTAAACCGGCAGACATTTATGTCATTCCGGCAATCTTCTGGCCGGAATCTCCATCCCTTGCACCGAGGCTGAATGAAGCGGCATAGAGGCGACGAGGCTATTGGATATGGGACGAATACCCAGCAGGGCCCGCCACGTTTCACCGGGCGCAGGAGATTTGCAGGGCGACATACAATTTTTAGAAAAATTAATCAAGTATACGAAAGCGGAAACGCCGGAGGCGTGCCCCCGGCGTTTCCGTGCGTTTACTTTGATTCGCGTTTCCGCGCTACTTTCCGAAAACTTCCCTCGCGGCCTTGCGCGAGATTTCGATTCCGAGTTTGATGTCCTCGAGCGGGACGTTGAGCGCCGGGCGGAAGCGGACGGTGTTGCTGCCGCAGCCGAGGATGAGCATGTGGTTGGCCTGGCAGGCTTTGAGGAACTTGTTGCGCAGCTCTTCAGAGCATATGTCGTAGGCGCACATGAGTCCTTTGCCGCGGACGTTGCGGATATACTTCGGGAACTCTGCCTCGAGCTCCTTGAGTCCGTTATAGAGCGCCGGGCCGGCGACGTTCGCGACGTAGTCGAGAATTTTGTCGTCGCGGTAGATTTCAAGGTATCTCTGCGCGCGCACCATATCTACCACGGTTCCGCCCCACGTCGAGTTGAGGCGGCTCGAGACCTTGAAGCAGTTGTTCTCCACTTCGTCGATGCGCGGTCCGGCGATGACGCCGCATATCTGCGCCTTCTTGCCGAAGGAGAAGAGGTCCGGCTTGACCGGAGCGTGGTGCTCCCACGCCCACATCTTGCCGGTGATGCCCATGCCGCACTGGACTTCGTCGAAGATGAGCAGCATTTCGTTCTCGTCGCATATCTGGCGGAGCTGCTTGAAGAACTCCGTGCGGAAATGGTTGTCGCCGCCCTCGCCCTGTATGGTCTCGATGATGACGGCGGCTATTCCGTCGGGATCGTTCATCAGAACGTGTTTGATCTGCTTGATGGCCTGCGCCTCGAGCCACTCGACTTCGCCGAGATGCTCTTCGAGCGGGAAGGTGATCTTCGGGTTGATGATGCGCGGCCACTCGGTGAATTTCGCGTAGCGCTGGTGCTTGTTCGGGTCGTTGGTGTTCGTCACGGAGAGAGTGTATCCGCTGCGCCCGTGGAACGCCTCGTTGAAGTGCATTATCTTCGTGCCTTTGCGCCCGTCGTAGGCTTCGCCAGGGGTTATCTTGCCCTTCTGAAGAAGTTTCTGAGTCTTCCAGTCCATCGCAACTTTGAAGGTGTTTTCGACGGCGAGCGTCCCGTAGTCTATCAGGAACAGGTGCTCGTAGCCTTCGGGCACGGCTACCTCGCCGAAGGTCTTGACGAATTCGGCCATCTCCTGAGTGTAGATGTCGGAGTTGGCGACTTTGTTGATAGCTGCGCGGAATATCTTTTCCTTGAACTCTTCGTTGTCGAGCTTCGGGTGGTTCATCCCGAAGGGGGCCGACGCGAAGAACGTATAGAAGTCGAGCCAGTCCGCCCCGCTGACGGAATCTATGACGTGACTGCCCTTTGATTTCTCCATGTCGATTACGATGTCAAAACCGTCGCGGAGCAGCAGCTTTTCTATCGTCGAGAATACGTCCTTTGGCGCTACGGAACAATTCGATGCCATTTGCATAACCTCCCAATGTTTAGTTAGACTGTTTAGACAATGCTGGGAATAGTTCGTTCAAAACTCCACTGCACTTTTAGTCTACATTCAAAATACAATAAAATCAAGGGTTAATTTCCAGACTTCTACTATTATTTTTTGATAAAATATTATATTTTTCTTTATAGAATAATATTTATTTTATAAATTTAATTTTACTGCCCGCCTCTTGATGCGCGGCGGAGCGCTGTCGTATCCGCTGTGCGGAAAGCCGCCGTTCGCAAGCTTTCGTCTTATGGAGCGTTTTTCGCGGCGAGGGTAAAAGTAACAGCGGCCCCTTACAGGGCCGCTGTGTCGTTTTTTCTTACAGCTCGGAGGCTGCTGGGAGTTCGAGGAATTTTCGCACCAGCTCAGGCGGATAAAGCCTGCCGTCGTTCATGCCGGGGCAGAAGGCGGCGTAATAGTCCCATACGCGCCTGTCGGTCAGCATCGAGGGCCAGAATGGGAACATGCGGCACTGGAGCGGGCGGACTTTGTAGATTTTGCAGCGGCGTGTATCCGCGTCGAGGAAGAGGCAGTCGTAGTTCTCCTTTTCCTTTATGCTGCAGCGCCCGTCTATGCGCGTTAGGCATTCCTTTCTGAAGGCGGCCTCGTCCATGCCGAGCTCGGCGGCTATTCTCGCGCGCTCGGCGGGCGTCACCCATATTTCGCCCGGCTCGCCGCCGCAGCAGCGTCCGCAGCCGCGGCACTCGAAGCGCACGCCTTCTTTTTCCCACCAGAAACTCATTATTTGTTGACGATGCCCTTTCTCGTCGCGAGGTAGACGGCTCCCGTCTCCTTGAGTTTGTCGAGCGATTCAAGCGCTATCCCCGTGCCGAGCGCGACGCACTCTCCGGCGGATTCCGCGACCATCGCGTTTATCTCGGTCTCTTCCATTATAAGCTCGGCTATGCCGCGCAGGTACGCGCCGCCGCCGGTGAGGATTATTCCGCGGTCCATTACGTCGGCGGACAGCTCAGGCGGCGTTTTCTCAAGCACGCGCTTTATTCCGGCGACGATTGCGTTGACGGGCTCTTCTATGGCCTTAGCTATATCGACGCTTGAGACCGTGACCTGGCGCGGAAGCCCTTGTATGAGGTCGCGTCCGCGTATGTCCATCGTCTTTTCGGGCGAGGCGGTCTTTGGGTCGCAGGCTCCTATCTGCTTTTTGATGTCCTCGGCCGTCTGCTCGCCTATCGCCAGGTTGAACTGCTTACGCATGTAGCGGACTATCGATTCGTCGAATTTGTCTCCGCCGACGCGCAGCGATTCGTAGACGACGAGGCCGCCGAGCGATACTATCGCTATGTCGCTGGTGCCGCCGCCTATGTCTACGACCATGTTGCCAACCGGCTCGCCGACCGGCATATTCGCTCCTATCGCGGCGGCCATCGGCTCCTCTATCAGATATGCTTCCTTCGCCCCGACTTCAAGCGCGGCCTCGAGCACTGCGCGGCGCTCGACGTCGGTGGCTCCGGCCGGCACGCCTATCATCAGGCGGTGGCGCACGAGGCGCTCTATGCCGTGGGTAACTTTTTTCATAAATTCGCGCAGCATGACTTCCGTCATGGTGTAGTCGGCTATGACCCCGTCGCGCAGCGGGCGGATGGCTACGACGTTGCCGGGCGTCTTGCCTATCATCACTTTGGCGTCTTCGCCGACGGAGAGTATTTTGCCGGTCGATTGGTCCATCGCTACGACCGAGGGTTCGCGCAGCACTATGCCCTTGCCTTTTACGAATACGAGGACTGTCGCCGTCCCGAGGTCTATGCCTATGTCTTTATTCCACAAAATTCGTCAGCCTCCCGTTTTTATACAGAGGTCTTGTCTGCATAACGTGTTCCGTTCAGATAACAATTTTACCATATCGGCGCGTCGTAGGTGACCTTCCAGAACCAGAGGCCGCAGGCGGGGAACGTCCTGCCTCCGTCGGAGCGAGTGCGCGTTTCCGTGTCCAGCAGCGAGTTTATTTCCTCCGGCTTTATTTTGCCGAGCGCCGCAAGCTCGAGGTTGCCGAGGATTATGCGCACCATATTGTGAAGGAATCCGTCGCCGCGTATCTGGAATACGACGAGGCGTCCTCTTTGGACGAGGCGTGCGCGCGCTATCGTGCGCACGGTCGTATGTTCATAGCCCTCGAGGCGGCAGAAGTTGCGGAAGTCGTGCGTCCCTTCCAGCCGTTTCGTGGCGCGGGCGGCGGCTTTCCAGTCGTAGCCTCCGTGCTTGAGCCAAGCGGCGCAGCCTTTTATGTGGGGGTATATCGAACTTGCGTTCCAGATGAAGTAGCGGTATTCGCGCGAGAGGGCGCTGAAGCGCGCGTGAAAATCGTCCGCGACCCGCGCCGTGCGCATGACGCTCACTCCCTGCGGGAGATGCGCGTTCATCGCCAGCATGAGGCCGCGCGGCTCCCATTCTCGCTTCATGTCGAATGTGCAGACCTGCGCGCGCGCGTGTACGCCGGTGTCCGTGCGCCCGGCCCCCGCGACGTTCGTACGCCCCCCGTTGATCGCTGAGGCGGCTTCTTCGAGCGCGAGCTGGACGGTAGGCAGCCCCGGCTGCACCTGCCAGCCGAAGAATTTTCCTCCGTCGTATGAAACTTCGGCGGCGTATCTCACCATAAGCGCGCCGTCCTGTCGAAGGCGACGAGCAGAACGCAGCCGAGCAGGAAAACTGCGAGCGCAGCTCCGTCAGTCCGTCTCCACACGGGCGGATAAAGCTTGGTTCGCCCCTCGCCGCCGGAGTAGCCGCGCGCCTCCATTGCCAGCGCGAGGTTTTCCGCCCGTCTGAAAACTATGACGAAAAGCGGTATCAGCACCGGAATGTAGGCTTTCGCCCGGCGAATGGGGCCGCCGCAGTCGAACTCGGCCCCGCGCGATTTCTGCGCTTTGATGATGCGCGAAGTCTCTTCAAAAAGCGTCGGGATGAAACGCAGCGCGATGGTGATCATCATCGCTATGTCGTGCGCGGGCAGGCCGAGCCGCTTGAAGGGCGAGAGAAGCCCCTCGAGCCCGTCGGAGATTTTCGCGGGGGTGGTCGTGAATGTCAGCAGCGAGGCAAACATCACGAGGTATATGAGCCGCAGCGACATCGCGGCGGCGAGCGCCGCGCCCTCGCGCGTTATTTCGGCTCCGAAGATCGAGAGCAGCGGCGTGCCTGGCGTAAGGAATAAATGAAATAAGGACGTGAATATCACCAGGAACAGCACCGGGCGCGCCGAGCGGAGCACGAGACGGAAGGGCAGGGCCGCGAGCCGCGAGAGCAAGAAAATAGAGAGGCCGCACAGAAGGAAGGCCGGCATAGTGCGTATCATAAAGACGGCGGCCATCGCGGCGGCGGTGACGAGTATCTTCGCGCGCGGGTCGAGAGAATGTACGAAGGATTCGGCCGGGACGTACTGTCCGAGCGCTATTTTATTGAGAGACGCCATTTCTGACTCTCCTCAGCTCGTCCATCAGCGCATCCGCGCTCCACGCCAATTTAGAGATTTTACCGGCGCGCCGCAGCTTCGCCGAGATTTCCAGAATCTCCGGCGCGGCGAGTCCCTTTATATTTCTCGATACGACGGCCTCCGCGGTCTCTTCCGGCGTGCCCCACGATACGGCGCGCCCCTCCTCGAGCACTAGTATCATTGAGCTGACCTCGAGCGCGAGCTCAATGTCGTGGGTTATCAGCGTTACCCCGGTGCCGGAGGCGGCGAGCCTTTCAAGCATAGATATAAAAGCGGACGAAGCGGCGAAGTCCAGCCCCGCCGTCGGCTCGTCGAGCACGAGGTACGACGGTCGGGCGGATATTACGGAGGCGATGGCGACGCTGCGTTTTTGTCCTCCCGAAAGGCCGTATGGTGAAGCGTCGAGCAGCGCCTCCCCGAGCCCGGTCTCGCGCGCGGCCCAGCGCACGCGGCCCTCGATTTCATCCTCCGGAACGCCCCAGTTGCGAGGCGCGAAGGCTATTTCGTCGAAAACTTTTTCTGAAAATATCTGCTCCTCCGGATACTGGAAGACGAGGCCGACCTTTCGCCTCATGTCGCGCGGCGCGGCCGCGCTCGAGACGCCGTCGGCGGTCACGCTGCCGCCCTGCGGCGCGATGAGCCCGTTCAGATGCTGCGCGAGCGTGGATTTTCCGCTGCCCGTGTGCCCGAGCACGGAGACTACGGCGCCGCGCTCAACCTCGAAAGAGACGCCGCTCAGAGCGGCGCGCTCGGACGGCAGCCCTAAGTTGTACGTGCAGCTCAGATTTTCTACAACGAGCGGCATAATTCCTCCACCAGCGCTTCCGCGCCGTCGGGACATTCAGACGATATGAACCCCTCTGCGCGCAGGTTTTCAGCTAAACGCTCGAGCGGCGGCTTCGTAAGCTTCATCGCAGCCAGCTCGGCGGAGCTCTTACGTAAAAAATCGCGGACCGGCATGTCGCATACAACGCGTCCGCCGTCAAGAACGACGGCCCGGCCGGCGCGGCGTATCTCCTCAAGACGGTGCGTCACCTCAACTATTGTGACGCCTTTTTTATGCTCGGCGGCAATCATATCGGTGAATTCGACGCGAGAGCGCGGGTCGAGCATAGACAGAGCCTCGTCGAGAAGTATCGCCTGCGGCTCCATCGCGAGAGCGCCCGCGAGGGCGAGGCGCTGCTTCTGCCCACCGGAGAGCGACGAAACGAGGTCGCGCCGCCGCTCCCACAGCCCAACGGCTCTGAGCGACCTTTCGACGCGCGCCCGTATCTCTCCAGGCGAGACGCCCAGATTCTCCGGGCCGAAGGCGGCCTCCTCTTCGACGACTGCGGCGACTATCTGATCCTCCGGGTTCTGGAATACGATGGCGGAAACGCCGCGGAGCTCGGACGGCTTCGCGGCCTTCGTGTCCTTTCCGCGGACAAAACAAAAGCCCTGCGTGGGAGTCAGCAGGGCGCTTAATATTTTTAGAAGTGTGGACTTACCAGAACCGTTAGCCCCAAGAAGCGCAACCCACTCGCCGGCGCGGATTTCCAAATCGATCCCGCGGAGTATCTTTTCGCCCGCGTCCGCATAAGCGAACTCCGCGCCTTGGAGAATGAATTGTGTTTCTTGCGGCATAACCGGATTTTTAGTCTACGAGCTGTATTACCGCCATCGGCGAGGAATCGCCTACGCGAGTCCCGATTTTGACTATTCTGGTATAGCCGCCGTTGCGCTCGGCGTACTTCGGGCCGAGCTCGTTGAACAGCTTATTTACCGCCTCTTTATGAGGGATCCTGGCAATAACGAGACGACGGTCGTTGAGCGTCCCGGACTTCGCCTTCGTGATGAGCTTCTCGGCTACGCGGCGAAGCTCCTTGGCGCGGGTCTCGGTCGTCACGATGCTACCCTCTACGAAGAGACTGGCCGCCATGTTGCCAAGCATGGCCCACCTGTGGGCGCTGCAGCGGCCCAACCGCCTTGTACTCATGCGGTGTCTCATTGCTTACTCCTCCTTCGGATTCTGTTCGTTGGTCTCCAAATCCTCGTCGTCATCGTCGATCGGCGTGCTTATGTCGCCGCTCAGATGCAGGTCGAATTTGGCAAGTTTTTCCTCGATCTCTTTAAGCGAGATTTTACCGAGGTTGCGGATTTTCAGAAGGTCGTCCCTCGTGCGCGACACGAGCTCGCCTATCATGTGGACGCCGCCGCGCAGCAGGCAGTTCTCGCTGCGGACGGAAAGCTCGAGATCCCTCACCGGGCGCGTATAAATGGAGTTCTCGCCCATCGGGAAACCCGTCATTCCGGGGCCGAAGCCCTTCGCGCCGCCGAGAGCGGAACGCGATGAATCGTCGCTCTTGATGATCTCGTCGAGAGCGCTGGTACCAGGGCCCGCAAGCGCATCGACGATCGACGCGTAGTATCCCTTGAGGATACGACTCGCCTGGATGACCGCGGACTCTGGCGAAACGACCTCGTTCGTCCAAATCTCAAGGGTGAGGCTGTCGTAGTCAGTCCTCTGCCCCATGCGTTTGTCCTGAATGTCATATTTCACGCGCTGGACGGGGGAGAAAAGCGCGTCCGTCTGAAGCGCGTCGACCGGAAGGTAGGAAGCTCTCGGACGGTCGATCGGAGCATATCCCGTGCCCGTGGTCACATATATGTCCATCGAGATCGAATGGCCTTCCTCGATGGTGCAGATATACGCCTCGGGATCGGGGAACTCTATCTCGCTGTCCGGGTCGATATCGGATACAGTGACGACCTTGGGGCCCTTCGCCTCGAGGTGAAGCGTCCTGACCGTAGCCGAGTGGCAGCGGACGGGTACATGCTTCATATTGACGAGAAGCTCTATGACGTCCTCCTTGACTCCCGGAATTGTGCTGAATTCATGCATAACTCCCTCGATGCGCACCGCTACCACGGCCGCGCCGCTTATAGAAGAGAGCAGGACGCGGCGCAGGGAGTTGCCGAGCGTTACGCCATAGCCTCTTTCAAGGGGCTCGATGGTGATTTTACCATACGACGGGGTGGATTCTTGTACTATGATCTCATGGCGATCATGCTCCATGTTCTCCCCCACCTTTCGTCACACTAACGTGCATAGAATTCAACAACAAGCTGTTCGTTCACAGGAACGTCTATCTGCTCGCGAACCGGTACCGTAAGTAACGTGCCTGACATTGTTTCCGGATTAAATTCGAGCCACGCGGGTATGCTGCGCGCGGCCGAAGCCTCTGCGTTGTCCTTCAGCGTCTGGATATCGCGGCTTCCTTCCGCGACGGCGACGACGTCGCCGGGCTTGAGAAGCGCGCTCGGTATATTGAGTTTGCGGCCGTTGACCGTGAAATGGCCGTGGCTGACGAGCTGGCGCGCCTGCGCGCGGCTCACTCCGAAACCGAGACGGTAGACGACGTTGTCGAGACGGCGCTCAAGAAGCTGAAGGAAGTTGTGACCGGTCTGCCCGGCCATCCCCGTGGCTTTCTCATATATCGTGCTGAACTGCGTCTCGTTGATCCCGTAGAAGCGGCGGAGCTTCTGCTTCTCGCGGAGACGGATTCCGTATTCGCTCTGCTTCCCGCGGCGCGTGCCGTGCTGTCCGGGCTTAGAGTTGCGCTTGGTGAGTCCGCACTTCTCCGTGTAGCAGCGGTCACCTTTCAAAAAGAGCTTGGCGCCTTCCGCGCGGCAGAGCCGGCAGACAGGTCCTGTATATCTGCTCATCTGTATAAGTACCTCCTTATGGGACTACACGCGGCGCCGTTTCGGAGGACGGCATCCGTTGTGCGGGATCGGCGTTGCGTCGCGAATCACGTTTACCTGAAGTCCGGCCGCCTGAAGCGAACGGATTGCGGACTCGCGTCCCGGTCCGGGGCCTTTGACGACGACGTCTATCTCGACGACCCCGTGATCCTGAGCCACCTTGGCGGCCTGGGCAGCCGACATCTGGGCAGCGTACGGAGTCGATTTACGCGTTCCCTTGAAACCGACGTTTCCGCCCGAAGCCCAGGAGAGCGCGTTGCCCTGCTTGTCGGTCAGCGTCACTATCGTGTTGTTGAAGGTCGAATATATATGTGCTACGCCGTAGCTTACGTTCTTTCTTTCTTTGCGCTTGCGGCTGCGCTGTACGCGTTTGGCCAACTGTTATTCCCTCCCTAAAACCTTACTTCGTAGCTTTCTTCTTGCCGGCGACGGTCCTCTTCGGGCCCTTGCGCGTGCGGGCGTTCGTCTTCGTCCTCTGTCCCCTTACAGGAAGGCCGAGGCGGTGACGGAGGCCTCGATAGCATCCGATGTCCATCAGACGCTTGATGTTCATGGCGATGTCGCGGCGGAGGTCGCCTTCGACATGACGGTTGTTTTCAATTTCCGCGCGGAGCTTCTGCTCCTCTTCCTCGGTGAGGTCCTTGACGCGGGTGTTGGGATCTATCCCAGTGACCTTTATAATATCGTTCGCTACTGCCGGCCCGATACCAAATATATAGGTAAGGGCTATTTCGATTCTTTTCTCACGCGGCAGGTCGACACCGGCTAGACGAGCCATTCCCTGCTACCTCCTTGCACCCTGGCGCTGCTTGTGGCGCGGGTTTCTGCTGCATATTACGCGCACGACGCCGTGACGCTTGATGACTCTGCAGTATTCACATATCGGCTTGACCGACGGTCTTACTTTCATTAAATGCAGACCTCCTTGACTAAACTTCTTGTTCCCCGACGACGATTATCTTCGTCTACTTATATCTGTATGTTATCCGTCCGCGGGTCAGATCGTAGGGCGAAAGCTGCAGAAGCACCCTGTCGCCCGGAAGTATTCTGATGAAATGCATCCGCATTTTACCCGAAACATGAGCTAAGATTTTATGACCGTTCTCCAGCTCCACGCGGAACATGGCGTTGGGGAGCGGCTCAACAACTTTGCCCTTTACTTCGATTACCTCTTCTTTGGCCATCCGGCTGATCCATCCTCCTGTTTGCAAGATGCGCAGTCTCTGTTCATCACAACCGAAATCTCCTGCATCAACCAGCCGTTGTCAAGAGGTTTACCGCTAGTGACACGCCCGGCCACATCTTCGAGATTAAAGTGCGTATGCTGCAGATGAATAACATTTTTTTTCTTTGGCTTGGACGCTTCGTACTCGGCCCCGTTAGCGATAAGGACCCTGTCATCGCGCATCCCAACCACCGCAAAGGGTTTGCCGGCGAATTTGCCGCGCCGTACTATGACGACGTCCCCCGCGTGAAAGAGGCCGATGTTCCTCGATCCTCTCACTCCCATGGCGTGAGTATCTCCACGCCGTCTTCCGTGACCAGCAGGCTGAACTCAAAGTGAGCCGCGTCGCTGCCGTCCTTCGTAACGACGGTCCATCCGTCCGCCAGAGATTTCACGTCTTCTTCCCCGGTCATCACCATAGGCTCCACGCAGAACGTCATTCGCGGTTTGACGGTGAGACCGCTGCCAGGCTCCCCGAAATTGGGAACCTGCGGCGCTTCGTGAAGTTTATGCCCGATGCCGTGACCGGCGTAGTCTCTTACGAGGCCGTAGCCGGCGGGAATCACGACGCTTTCTACCGCATGACCGATGTCTCCGAGCGTCGCTCCCGGCTTCACCGCGGCAACTCCCTTATGGAGGGATTCAAGCGTAAGATCGAGCAGCCGCTGTCGTTCATCGCTTATCTTCCCCACCGCGTAGGTACACGCCGCGTCGCCGAAAAAGCCCTCTATGGAGGCTCCGGTATCGATACTGATTATGTCTCCCTCCTGAAGCACGCGGCTTCTAGAAGGAATCCCATGCACGACTTCGTTGTTTATAGAAGCGCAGATCGTGCCTGGGAAGGGAACCGAGACCCACGGAACCTTGTACCCTTTGAAAGCGGGTTTACCGCCGGCTTTCAGTACGAGATTCTCGGCCGCTTCATCAAGCGTCAAGGTATCGACTCCTGGCCTCACCATATCGCGCATAAGCTTGAGGATGTCGGCCACAACCTGACCAGCCCTGCGCATCTTGGCTATGTCGCGGTCGCTTTTAAAAGTAATCATCAGGCGTTAGCCTTCTTCTGTTCCAGTACTTTCAGGACGGCGTCTTTCTCGCCGGTCGCGTCCACCGGCACGAGGATGCCCTGCTTCCCGTAATAATCGATCAGCGGGGCCGTCTGCTCGTGAAAGACGGAGAGACGTTTGCGTATGACGTCTTCCTTGTCGTCGTCGCGCTGTACGACGTCGCCGCCGCACTTGTCGCAGACGCCTTCCTTCGACGACGGCTTCATCACCGTGTTATAAATCTCGCCGCACTGGCGGCAGACTCTTCTCGAAGTCAGGCGTCCGACGACCGCGTCGTCCTCTATGACGAGGTCGACAACCGCGTCAAGCTTGAGCTTCATCTTATCGAGAATCTCGTCAAGCGCTTTTGCCTGCGCAATCGTACGCGGAAAACCGTCCAGCATGAAACCTTCCTTCGCGTCGTCTTCCATGAGGCGTCTTTCCATCATGGCGATTATCACGTCGTCTGGCACAAGCTTGCCGGCGTCCATGTAGACCTCGGCGTTCCTGCCGAGCTCCGTTCCCTCTTTTATGTTGGAGCGAAGCATGTCTCCGGTCGAGATATGAGCGACCGGATATTTAGCTTTTATACTGTCCGCCTGAGTGCCCTTACCGGCGCCAGGCGCTCCCAGAAGAATGATCCTCATCTGATTCGCCTCTTTTGGACTACAGTTTCAAAAGCCCGCCGCCTCTGCCGCCGCGGCGTTTCAGAATCCCTTCATAATGGCGCATCAGAAGCTGGCCTTCAATCTGATGCACGGTGTCGAGAGCGACGCCGACTACGATTATAACCGCTGTGCCGCCAAAATAGAAGGTATTGATGTTCATAATCCCCGTCATCATCGTAGGCACGACCGCTATCACAGCGAGCGCCACCGCGCCGCCGAGGGTAATGCGCCCCATAACCTTTTCGATGTAATCGGTCGTCGGCTTTCCGGGACGGATGCCGAGGATGAACCCGCCGTTCTTCTTCATATTATTCGATATATCTTCAGGCTTGAATACAACAGCCGTATAGAAATACGAGAAGAACACGATCATTATCACATACAGCACCATATAGATTGGGCTGTTCGGGCTCATGGCCTGCTGAACGGCTCTGGCTGCGCTGTTCTGGAACAGGCCGGCGACGGTGTAAGGGAAGAGCAGGACCGAAGACGCGAAGATTATCGGTATAACTCCCGCCGTATTTACCCTAAGCGGGATGAAGCTGCTCTGTCCGCCGTACATTTTATTCCCGACCATGCGTTTGGCGTACTGCACAGGCAGACGGCGCTGTCCCTCCTGCAGCATGACGCAGCCCGCGACAACCGCGAGCATAACCGCTATGGCAAGCAGCAGGACGAGCACATTCATCTCTCCGAGGCGTACAAGCGAGAAGGTACGGACGACGGCTTCAGGAATCCTCACAACGATACCCGCGAAGATAAGGAGCGAGATGCCGTTGCCGATCCCATGGTCGGACATTATCTCACCGAGCCACATGACGGCGACGGCTCCGGTCGTCAAAGTGAGGGAAACGAGGATGATATCCATGAAGCTCCCCGTATAGATTCCCAACCCTCTCAGCCATCCGGTCATTCCGACCGCCTGGATGAAAGCGAAGATGATGGTCCCGTAGCGCGTCCACTGGACTATCTTCTTACGCCCCTCATCTCCCTCCTTCTGAAGCTTCTCTATGCTCGGCACTACTACCGCGAGAAGCTGCATGACGATGCTGGAGTTGATGTAGGGCGTGACGCCCAGCGCAAAGATGCTGAAACGGCTGAGGGCCCCTCCGGCAAAAAGATCAAGGAATCCAAGAATGGATCCCTGATCAAACAGCCTTCCGAGGGCGGCTGCATCCACTCCGGGAGTGGGCACATGGGCGCCAAGTCGGTACACGAACAGCGCTGCAAGCGTAAAAAGGATGCGGCGCTTCAGATCAGGCAGCCGAAAAGTGTCCCGGAATGAATCCAGCATACTATATCACCTCAGCCTTGCCGCCGGCAGCTTCTATCTTCTTCGCGGCGGACGCGCTGTAAGCGTTCGCCTTAACATTGAGGCTCTTGCTGAGTTCGCCGACGCCGAGCACCTTCACGGGGCTTTCGGGCGACGAAATCAGACGGAGCTCGCTGAGCTCCTTCGCCGTGACTTCACTGCCCGCCTCAAAGCGTTCTTCCAGATCCGCAATGTTGACGATCTCGTACTTCACCGCGAAACGGAAGTTGCTGAACCCGCGCTTCGGGATACGGCGCGCGAGCGGCATCTGCCCGCCTTCGAAGTTGGCCTTGATGTCCGGGCTCTTTCTAGCCTTCTGTCCTTTGTGGCCCTTACCGGCGGTTTTGCCTTTGCCGCTTCCAAGGCCCTGGCCGAGACGTTTCGGCTTTCTGCGCGATCCCGGCACGGGACTGAGTTCATGAAGTTTCATGCCAGTACCTCCTTATTCCTCGACTGAGAAATCCAACAGATGGCTGATTTTCGCAATCATGCCGCGAATCTGCGGAGTGTCCTCATGGTACACAGTCTCGTTGAGCCTGTGAAAGCCAAGAGCTTTGATAACGCGCTCCTGGTGCGGAGGACGGCCGATCGTGCTTCTTTTCCACGTTATACGAAGCTTAGCCATGGTGATGTTACCTCCCTAGGCTTCCTTGCGTTCTTTACCGCGCAGGCGGTAAATTTCTTCAGGCGTACGAAGGCGCTTCACCGCGTCGAGCGTTGCATAGGCGATGTTGATCGGGTTGGAAGTCCTGCCCGTAACCTTCGCGATAACGTCCTTCACCCCGCCGAGCTCCATTATCGGGCGAACCGAGGAGCCGGCAAGAACGCCGGTACCCGGAGCTGCCGGACGGAGAAGAACCTCCGCCGCGCCGAACTTCCCTATAATCGGATGGGGAAGCGTGTGCCCCGTCTTCTTGAGGTCGATCATGTTCTTCTTCGCATGCTCAATCCCCTTCTTCATGGCTACGGAAATTTCCTTCGCCTTGCCGGTACCGAGGCCGACCTGGCTCACGCCGTCGCCGACGACGACAAGAACGCTGAAGCGGAAGCGCTTACCGCCTTTTACGACTTTGCTGACGCGGTTGATGGAAACGATGCGCTCAGAAAGTTCAAGGCCCCTGCTGCTGTAGGATTTTGTATTCTGCTGTGTCTCTTTCGCCACTATACTGCGCCTCCCTTAGAACTTCAGACCGGCTTCGCGGGCGGCTTCCGCAAGGGCTTTGATCCTGCCGTGATAGACATGGCCGCCCCTGTCGAAAACCACTTCCGTAATTCCATGAGCGAGAGCGCGCTCTGCGATGAGCTTACCGACCGCCTTTGCGGCTTCCTGATTGCCGGTGCCCTTTATTTCTTCAAACTTATCCTGTACGGTAGACGCAGAAACGAGCGTATGCCCCTTTTCGTCGTCGACTACCTGTACGCTGATATGCTTCAGGCTTGCGAATACCGCAAGGCGCGGGCGCTCGGCTGTGCCGGAGAGATGTCTCCTGAGGCGGCGGTGGCGGATCTCCCGCATTTCATTACGACTGCGACTTTTAATCAACGTCCTTCACCTCGCCTTATTTTTTGGCGCCGGCCTTACCGGCTTTGCGGATCACGTACTCGCCGGCATACCTGATACCCTTGCCTTTATAGGGCTCGGGCGGGCGGTAGCCGCGAACATTCGACGCTACCTGGCCGACAAGCTGTTTGTCTATGCCGCGAACGATGATTTTAATCGGGCTCTCGCAGGCGAATTCTATTCCCGCGGGGGGAACGACTTCCACCGGATGCGAGAAGCCGAGGCTAAGAACGAGGTTCTTGCCCTGCATCTGAGCTCTGTAGCCTACGCCGACGATCTCAAGAACCTTCTGGAAGCCCTCCGTGACGCCGACCACCATGTTGTTGATTAGCGCCCTCGTCATTCCGTGGGCGGCACGAACCGCCTTATTGTCGTTTTCACGGGTGACGGAAACGGCGCCGTCTGCAACGGTGACGGCTATGTGGTGCATGACATCCATCTCAAGAGTGCCCTTAGCGCCCTTGACGGTTACATGCTGTCCATTTACTGTTACGTCCACTCCCTTTGGAAGCGTTATAGCTTTACGTCCTATTCTCGACATTTCGCTTGCCTCCGACTACCAAACGTAGCAGACTACTTCGCCGCCAAGACCGAGCTTGCGGGCGGAAGCGTCCGTCATAAGTCCGGCCGAGGTCGATATCATTGCTATGCCGAGACCGCCCATGACCTTCGGCAGCTCGTCCTTGCCGACATATATACGGCGGCCGGGCTTGCTTATCCTGCGCAGCCCCTGAATGACCCTTTCCTTCTGCGGGCCGTAGTTCATCGTGAGGCGGAGGATGGGCATAGGCTGCTTCGCGTCGGTGATCGTCTTGTAATTGCGGATATATCCTTCTTCTTTTAATATGCGAGCCATTTCAAGACGCATCTTTGAAAGAGGCATATCTACCATTTCATGGTAAACAACATTCGCATTTCTGATGCGAGTGAGCATATCCGCGACAGGATCGGTAATATGCATATTAAAGGATCCTCCCTTCTATGCCCTATTGTTACCAGCTGGCCTTTACCACGCCGGGGATTTTACCCTCGCGCGCGAGCCTGCGGAAACAGCAGCGGCACATATCAAACTTGCGCATATATCCGTGGGGACGCCCACAGATAGGGCAACGGTTATATTTTCTAACCTTGAACTTCGGCTCCTGAGCAGCCTTGTTCTCCATACATTTACGAGCCATTTCCTTCTCCTTCCTAGCGGGCGAAAGGCATGCCGAGCTCTTTCAAGAGAGCCATAGCTTCCTCATCCGTCCTGGCCGTCGTAACGAAGGTAATGTTCATGCCGCGCTGGCGGATGACCTTATCGTAGTCTATTTCAGGGAAAAGGAGCTGCTCCTTAAGGCCGAGGTTGAAATTGCCCCTGCCGTCGAAGCCTTTCTTGGAAATTCCCTGGAAGTCTTTAATGCGCGGTAGAGCGATGCTGAAGAGCCTGTCTACAAACTCCCACATTCTGGCGCTTCTCAGCGTAACGGCGCATGCGACGGGCATCCCCTCGCGGACCTTGAATCCTGCAATAGACTTCTTGGCGCGCTTAAGCACAGGTTTCTGCCCTGAAATAATGGTGAGCTCATTTATTGAAGCGTCCATATACTTCTGGTCAAGCTTGGCTTCGTTGACGCCGATATTGATAACCACCTTCGCGAGGCGCGGGATCTCCATTACGTTCTTGTACTGGAACTGCTCGTTGAGGTGAGGACGAACTTCTTCCGTATATTTTGTCAAAAGACGCGGTGTCATGATGTCCCCTCCTTACTAAGCCTTATCTATTATCTCGCTGCACTTCTTGCAGACGCGGACTTTTCTGCCGTCGTCAAGAAAAGCGCGGCCCACGCGGGTGGCCTTGCCGCACTTGGGGCATACGAGCATAACCTTAGAGGCGGCAAGCGGAGCTTCCTTCTTCACAAGTCCGCCGCGGGGGTCTTTCTGAGTCGGACGCACGCTCTTCGTCACGAAGTTGATGTTCTCAACAATGACGGTATCCTTCTGGATATTGCGGCTGAGAATCTTACCTTCCTTACCGGCGTCCTTTCCGGAAATCACCCGGACGCGATCTCCCTTTTTTATTCTCATCTTAGACATGAGCGGTTTCCCCCTAAACTACTTCGGGAGCCAGAGAGACTATGCGCATATATTTCTTTTCTCTCAGTTCCCTTGCGACAGGTCCAAAAATACGCGTTCCCTTGGGGTCGCCGTTGTTGTCGATGACGACAGCCGCGTTATCGTCAAAACGAACATACGAACCATCCTTGCGGCGGATCTCCTTCTTAGTTCTGACGATGACGGCCTTAACGACGTCGCCCTTTTTGATATTGCCGTTTGGAGCAGCCTCGCGAACGGCTCCGACAATAACGTCTCCGACTGTCCCGACCTTGCGGAAGCTGCCGCCCTTGACCTGGACGCAGAGCAGCTTGCGCGCGCCAGAGTTGTCGGCTACATTAAGTACTGTACGAAGCTGAATCATTACTACTCAGCCCCCTCTTCAGCGGCATTGCCGAGTATAGGCGCTCTCTCGACTATCTCAATGACTTCCCAGCGCTTTCTCGCGCTGAGAGGTCTGGTTTCACCTATCATTACCGTGTCGCCAACGCGGCATTCGTTAGTCTCGTCGTGCGCCATAAATTTCTTGGAACTAAGAACAGGCTTACCGTAGAGAGAGTGCTTTGCCATACGGTCAACGCGAACGACTATGGTCTTTTCCATCTTGTCGCTAACCACAGTACCGGTGCGGATCTTACGATGTGCGGCGCGTTCTTCCATCTCCGGTTACCTCCTTGCTCCAGAATGATCTATGCCCATCTCTTTTTCGGTAATGACCGTAAGTATACGGGCGATAGTCTTCTTAACTTCTTTTATGCGTCCTGAATTGTTCAGCTGGCCGATAGCGTTCTGGAAGCGGAGGTTGAACAATTCTTCCTTGTACTGCTTGTGTTTATCTTTGAGCTCAGCAATACTGAGATCTCTGAGTTCCTTGGGATCCATAATTATTCACCTGCTCCCTCTCGGGTTAACATTTTGACCTTGATGGGCAGCTTGAATGACGCTGTACGGAATGCCTGCTCGGCTATATCGCGAGGCACACCGGCTATCTCAAACATTACGCGTCCGCGTTTTACCGCTGCAGTCCAGTATTCCACGTTACCTTTACCTTTACCCATACGAGTTTCAAGAGGCTTCTCGGTAACAGGACGGTCCGGGAATATTCTGATCCAGATTTTTCCGCCTTTTTTCATTTTACGGCTGATGGCGACGCGGACTGCTTCTATCTGACGCGCGGTGATCCAGCCGTTTTCACATGCCTGCAGACCGTACTCACCAAAGTCGACCTTCGTAGCGCCTTTGCTGTATCCGCGAAGAGCGGTAAGGTGAGGCTTACGATATTTTACTCGTTTCGGAGAAAGCATCGAATGTTACCCCCTATCCTTGGCTGCCGGCTCCGCGTCAAGAACGGGCTTGCGCTCCATGACTTCGCCTTTATATATCCATACCTTGATCCCGATGACTCCGTAGATCGTGTGAGCTTCAGCGAAGCCGTAGTCTATATCGGCACGGAGCGTGGAAAGAGGAAGCTGTCCTTCAAGATACCATTCCGTACGAGCAATTTCAGCTCCGCCGAGACGCCCGCCGCACTGAATCTTGATGCCCTTAGCTCCTGACTTCATGGCGCGGAATATCGACTGCTTCATCGCGCGGCGGAAGCTGATTCTGCGTTCCAGCGAAGAAGCGACGCCCTCGGCTACCACCTGAGCTTCCACATCAGGATTTTTCATCTCCTGAATATTTATCATTACCCGGTTACCGGTCATAGCCTGAAGTTCTTCACGAACTGCCTGTATTTCAGCGCCTTGCTTGCCAATTACAACACCAGGCCGGGCGGTCCAAACTGTGAAACGCATAACGTCGCCTATACGCTCAATCTCTACACGGCTGATGCCGGCCTGAGCCCAGCGCTTCTTTATCCAATCTCTGAGCTCAAGGTCTTTATGAAGAAACTTAGCGTACTTCTTGCCGTCAGCATACCAACGGGACTCCCAATCGTAGATGACGCCGAGTCTATATCCTACCGGGTGAACCTTCTGACCCACTGCTTCACCCCTCCTTACTTCTCGCACACGACCACTGTAATGTGGCACGTGTGATGTCTAAACGCATGAGCGCGTCCCATTGAGACCGGACGGAAGCGCTTCATATATGCTCCCTGATCGGCGGTGGCGGACTTTACCACAAGCTTGTCCATATCAAGACCGTGGTTGTGTTCCGCATTGGCGACCGCGCTCTTCAGAACCTTCTCAGCATAGCGTGCCGGCTTGTTGGGTGTGTATTTAAGAATCATGAGCGCCTCCGAGGCGTTTTTGCCGCGGATTAACGCGAGCACTCTGCGAGCCTTGTTAGCAGAAACACGAAGCTGCTTTGCAGACGCTTTTACTTCCATAACGCAGCCCTCCTACTTCTTCACTTTCGTAGTACGTTCCTGCCCGGCATGCCCGCCGAACTTGCGGGTCGGTGCAAATTCACCGAGCTTATGTCCAATCATGTTGTCGCTGATGTATACAGGGACGTGGATGCGGCCGTTATGCACGGCTATCGTATGCCCGACCATTTCAGGGGTGATCGCGCAGGCGCGGGCCCAGCTTTTAATCACCGTTTTCTTGCCGGATTCGTTCATATCCTCGACCCTGCGAAGCAGCTTAGCGTCGACGTACGGACCTTTCTTAAGTGAACGAGCCATCTAAAAATTCCCTCCTACCAATTACGGGCTACTTCTTACGGCGGCGGACTATAAACTTGTCCGACGGTTTCCGTTTGCGAGTACGGTAACCCTTCGCCGGAGTACCCCACGGAGAGACAGGATGCTTATGAGATTTGCTCTTTCCTTCTCCTCCGCCCATCGGATGGTCGACAGGGTTCTGAATCATACCGCGGATATGGGGGCGAATGCCAAGCCAACGGGTTCTGCCCGCTTTGCCGAAAACGACGTTCTCGTGCTCCTCGTTGCCTACCTGGCCAACCGTGGCCATGCACTCGAGAAGAACGAGTCTCAGTTCACCGGAGGGCATACGCACGAAGGCGTATTTGCCTTCTTTCGCCATGAGCTGGGCGGACGAGCCGGCTGAGCGTACAAGTACGCCGCCGCGTCCAGGTTCCAGTTCTACGTTGTGAATCACCGTACCTACGGGGATGTCCTTCAGCTTAAGGGCGTTTCCCGGGCGAATGTCGGAGCCCTCACCTGCGACAATGACGTCGCCGACGTTAAGTCCGATCGGAGCGAGGATGTATCTCTTTTCTCCGTCCTTATAGGAAATAAGAGCGATCCGCGCAGAGCGGTTGGGATCGTACTCTATAGCAGCAACCTTGCCTGGTACACCGTACTTATCGCGCTTGAAGTCGATGATACGGTATTTGATTCTTCCACGCCCGCCGCGATGGCGCATAGTTACGCGCCCATTGTTGTTGCGTCCGGCAGACTGCGAAAGGGAGACGACTAGGCTGCGCTCCGGCTTTGACTTCGTGATCTCAGCAAAATCAGGAGTCGCCATTTGACGGCGGCTAGGCGTAGTGGGACGATATTTTTTTATACCCATGAAATATTTCCCCCTTCTCCTTAGGCGTTTGCGCCCTCAAAGAAAGCTATCTTCTCGCCCTTAGCGAGTGTAACGACGGCTTTCTTCCAGGAACGGGAACGACCCAAGAAAGCACCCATCCGCTTCGGTTTTGAACGGACCTGGATCGTATTGACCTTTACAACCTTCACTTTAAATACTTCCTCCACTGCTTTGCGAATTTCAATCTTATTCGCTTTCGGAAGTACTTCAAACGTGTACTGTCCGAGCTCCATCTGACGGCTGGTCTTCTCCGTTATGACGGGCCGAACTATTATATCATAAGAAACGGCATTCATTAACCAAATACCTCCTCGAGCTTTTTAATTGCTTCGGGAGTGGCGATCAGCTGATCGTGATTCAGCAGGTCATAGACGTTTACGCTGTCTACGTGCTGCACATACGCGCCCGGGATATTCGCCGCAGATTTGACTACGGCCATGTTCGTCTCATGCAGGACGAAAAGCGGTTTCTTGCCGTTCTGTACCGCTGAGAGGAAGGCCATCATGCTTTTAGTCTTCGGCACGTCCATATCGAACTTGTCGACTACGATCATGTTCTCAGCCTGCGCCTTGAGCGTCAGAGCGCTGCGTATGGCTATGCGGCGGACCTTTTTATTGACCTTCTGGTGATAATCGCGCGGGTGCGGACCGTGCGCAACGCCGCCTCCCACCCACAGCGGAGAGCGGGAGCTTCCCGAGCGGGCGCGCCCAGTATGCTTCTGGCGCCATGGCTTTTTACCGCCGCCGCGGACGTCGCCGCGGTCTTTCGTGTTGTGCGTGCCAAGGCGGCAGTTCGCCAGGTGGGCGACTACGACCTGGTGCATTGCAGGCACGTGGATCGGGGCGCCGAAGACGGCATCAGAAAGAGTTACTTCCCCGATAACCTCGCCCTTAAAATTAACTTCTTTTACTACAGGCATCGTCCTCAGCCTCCTACCTAAGCAGTCTTGCGAATCATAACGAGGCCGTCGCGAGCGCCGGGAACAGGGCCGGCGATCAGGATAAGGTTGTTCTCCTCGTCGATCGAGAAAACCTTAAGATTCTTGGTCGTTACGCGCTCGTTCCCCATGCGTCCGGCCATTCTGCGGCCTTTCATTACGCGCCCGGGGAAGCTGCTGCATCCGATAGAACCGGGGTGACGGTGCGTTACGGAATGTCCGTGGCTCGCCGGCGTACCGCCGAAGCCGTGGCGCTTCATAACGCCAGCTGTCCCCTTACCTTTGCTGACGCCGATGACATCAACAACCTCGCCATTTTGGAACAGAGAAACGGTGATCTCCTGTCCCACCTGGTAGCCCGACGTGTCGTCCACGCGGAACTCCCTCAGCCAGCGCCTGGGCGCAACATTCTGCTTCTCGAAGTAGCCTTTCATGGGCTTCGTAACCTTTACAGGCTTGACGTCTCCGAGACCGAGCTGCACTGCGCTGTAGCTGTTCTTTTCAGGTGTCCGGATTTCAACGATCGTGCAGGGACCTGCCTCTATTACAGTAACAGGTACCGCTTTGCCGTTTTCGTCGAAGACCTGGGTCATCCCTACCTTGCGGCCCAGAATCCCCATACTCATTAACGTTTCACTCCTTTTCAGACTAAGGCTGGGTTAAAGCTTAATCTGTATATCCACTCCAGAAGGCAGGTTGAGCTCCATAAGAGCCTCCATCGTCTTCTGTGTCGGGTCCACTATATCTATCAGGCGCTTGTGCGTCCTGATCTCATACTGGTCGCGCGCGTCCTTGTCGACATGCGGCGAGGTGAGAACGCAGAAGCGCTCTACCGCCGTGGGAAGAGGCACGGGACCGGAAACCTTCGCGCCTGTGCGCTGCGCTGTGTCCGCTATCTGGCTTGCGGAGGCATCAAGTACGCGATGGTCAAATGCTTTGAGTTTTATACGAATCTTCTTCGCCAAAGTTTTCCCCTCCTGGGGCTGCTAGTCGATGATCTCGGTGACGACGCCGGCGCCGACCGTGCGTCCGCCTTCGCGGACCGCGAAGCGAAGTCCTTCCTGCATCGCTATAGGAGCGATGAGTTTGACTTCGAAGGTGCTGTTGTCGCCAGGCATTACCATTTCAACGCCTTCCGCAAGCGT
>NZ_NFJQ01000016.1 GCF_002159945.1 Cloacibacillus sp. An23
GCCGGCTGGGCACCCTTGAATGCGCAGCCCCGGCGCGCCACTGGCGGCGGCGCGGGCAGTTTGCGTCCCGTGTATAACCTATGTGTAATCATGGCGCGATGCGCCGCACCGCCTCTTCAAGCGAATTTGGAGAAAGATGCGCGTAACGCTGCGTCATCGCCATAGAGCCGTGACACATCAACTTTTGAATAATATGCATAGGCACCCCCTTCATAGCGAGCTGGCTGGCGAAGTCGTGGCGCAGGCAGTGCCACGTGAAATTCTTGATCCCCGCCTTATCCAGCACACGCTTGAAAGCGTGCGCCGTATCGCGCCTTCGGCTGCCGTCGTCCATAGGAAACACGAAGCCGCCGCGTCCTCCGCCCTTCTCGCGCCACGCGGAAAGCGCCGAAAGCGCGGCTCCGTTCAGCGGCATGACGGCGTCGCGCCCTGACTTCATAATCTCGGCGCGAAGCCGCAGCGTGCGCGACGCGAAATCCACGTCCTCCCAGCGCAGCCCCAGCAGCGTCCCCTTGCGAATCCCGGTATTCAGACTGAGAACGACGGCGGGCATCAGATAATCCGGCCCGGACCTGCCCTCGCGGGCGGCGAGCTCCGACATAAGGCGAGCGCGCTCGTCGTCGCTCAAAAACCGCGTCACGACCTTAGAATCCGTCTGAGCCAGCTTCGGCAGACGAAAAGCCGAAACTCCCGGAATCCCTTCCTTCGCCCCCCACGCGAAAAGCGCCTGCAAAGCCGCGACGCGCCTGTTGATAGTTGCGCGCTTCAGCCGCCCCGCGTTCTCTGAGCGCCACCTTTCCACAGTATCGCGGTCAAGCGCGCACGCGGGCATATCCATAAACTTGTCGAAAAGACGCAGCGCCCTTATCGTCACCGAGCCGCTCTTCTGATGCGAACACACCCACGGCTCGTACATATCGATAAGCGCGCGCAGCGAAACAGCCTTGCGCTCCGCCGGCAGACTCACTTCGGCCGGGTCGATACGCTCAAGATAAAGCCTGGCGAGATACTCCCTAGCCATCCGCCTGGCCACGGCGAGCTGCGTATAAAGCGCGGAAGCGATCTTCTTATTACGCAGCCGCCGCTCGGGCGATGGCGTGCGGTAACACAGATACCACGTCTTCCGCCCGGAGACCTCGACGCGCATAAAAAGGCCGCGGACAAGCGAGTCACGCAGGTCATAGCGCCGCTCGCGCGGGACGGCCGCGTTGCAGATAGCCTGCGTAAGATAAACCAAAGTCATACACATTACCTCCCTGTTCTTGTGTAATTCCTGTGTAACAGATTGTAAATGCGCGCCGCGCCAGGGAGATTTTGCAAAATTTGCGCAGATTATAAAAATAACCGGGAAAAATGCTATAATTACGAAAGGAAAAGAGAGGCCCCGCCGGAAGGGAAAGCGGGAAAAACGCCTCTCTCCGGCCTGTCCGAGCTGAGATGGGGACTCAGCCTAGACATTCAAGGCCAAGTGAGGAATCAGCTAAAGGAGGCGGAGCAATTCCGCCAAAGCTGCGAAAAGCGCCGTTAACGCTGTAAGCAGCTTAACGATTAGAGCCGTCCACTCAAAAAGTGAGCGGCTTTTTTCGTCCTTTGCCATCCGGTCATCCCCCCTTCCTGCCGGGGGAATCCCTCAAGCTGGCAGGCCCGGCAAACACTGCCACAGGCCCTTCCGCAGACATTATATCAGCGCGTGCGTGCTGAGAAAACCACAACGGCGCGGCGGCAGCGAAATACATGTAAGTTGCCGTTGGGTATTGCTTAAGTTAAACAAGCATCCTTAAACTGTACAATTTTATGTAAATTATATGAAACATAGGTCTCTGGCCCCATGCGATGAAAAAAAATATATTGTAAAATCCATAACGAACAGACAGAACCGCAGTCTGACACGGCGAAAGCCGGAACGCATCTTGACAATTTGGACTCCCGATTAGCTTAGACTTCCGCGACGACCCTGGACGGCAAGAAAGCGAGGTGAAAACCAACCCCCAGCCAACAAAGGAGAGCGGAAATTTAAGACGGAAAGAAAAACCGAAGAGCACCGTGCGAAATAAGCGTCAAGGGAACATTGGATACTTACGCGAAAAAGCGCGGCCCCCGAGGCGGAAATTTCCGTAATACAAAAACACACAAACACAACCAAGGGGGTTGTACATTAACTATGAAAAAGTTTATGGCAGTATTGGCAATGGTAGCCGTCGTGGCCTTCGCCGCCCCGGCACTTGCAGCGACAAACCCGTTTATGGACGTCCCGCAGGGACACTGGTCGTATGACGCGGTAGGCCTCCTCGCCTCCCGTGGCATCGTTTCTGGCTATCCGGATGGTGCATTCAAGGGTGCCCAGCCGGCAACTCGTTATGAGATGGCGTCGATAGTGGCGCGCGCGCTCGTGACGGTGGACGCGGAAAAGGCTTCCAAGCAGGATATGGAACTCCTCAAGAAGCTCGTCATGGAATTCAAGGATGAGCTCGACGCCCTCGGCGTGAAGGTCGATTCCCTCGACAAGCGCGTCGCGGTGCTTGAGGACCGTCTCGGTGGATGGAAAGTGAACGGACAGTTCTGGTTCGACGCCCGCTTCGCGAGCAATGATGACAATGGCAATAATTCCTATTCTTTTGGAGATACTCCAGAAAAGAATCAGTTTGGTTTTGCCTATGCCCGTCTGATGGTCACGAAGTACATTGACGAAAATACGTACTTCTTCTTCCGCGCCCGCTTCAACGATGGTTACGGCGACCTTGACAACTGGTTCATGGATCGTTTCTTCGTCAACATGAAGCTGCCCGGAGACATCAACTTCCGTCTCGGTCGCATCTATAGCGACTGGGAAGGCGATGCCGGACTCTACCACAGCGTAATGGGCGATAACGAAGGTGGACTCTGGAAGGATCAGAAATACGACGGATTCAACTTCCAGAAGAGCTTCGGTATGCTCGACGCTGAACTGCTCATCGGTCGTAACTTCAATATCCTTGACAGCAATTATGGTAGCAGCACCTACGGTGATAATAATGATTTCATGGAGTATGGTCTTAAGCTTCAGGCTAACTTCAGCGAAAACTTCTATCTCGGTGTTCAGGGCATCTTCTTTGACAACGACGGCGATGCCATGGTCACGGATAACACACTGGGACGTCAGGTCGTAACCGACGACATTCAGCAGTATGGCGCGTACCTCAGCTACAGCTTCACGCCCGCGATAGCCCTCCGTGGCTACTACTATTGGCAGGATCTCGGCGACAACCCCGTCTACGAGGACAGCCCGATGGCTTGGAGCGCGATGCTCGATGTCAAACAGGATCTCCTTAAGTTTACCTCGCTGTGGGTGCAGTACATTGAGCAGGACAACTCCTTCATCGGACCGAGAGCCGCCAACCAGTATCCGGCGATATTCAACCCTGATCTTAATGGACCAGTTGGACAGGACGGCACGAACAAGACGTGGCTCATCACGGCTGAGCAGCAGTGGGGCGACAGCAAATGGAGCAGCTTCCTCCAGTACCTCACCACCGACTGGGACAGCGTTGATTACGACGACACAGACCAGTACACGATTGGTATAGGCTATCAGTACACGCCGCAGATTAAGTTCTGGCTCGCCTACAACTACATCGACTACGGTGACGGTGCTGGCACTGGTGCGAACGCTTACAAAGGTAACGAAAGCGTAGTACTCTTCCGTACCGCTATCGACTTCTAATTCAGCCTAGCTGAAATCCTCAGAGAGACCCGAAAGGGTCTCTCTTTTTCTAGGTATACTCCGCCTGCTTACGGAATCCAGCCACGCCGCCGTATGGTCATTTAACTACAGAAGACAAATCCCAGTCCGGTTTCACCATGCGGTTATTCGCGTCAATTTTAGCCTAACAACTAAAAAGTAAGACAAAAGTTTCATGCTATTTAGTTATTTGACTAAATATGATGAAACAATTAACCACATCACGACATCCACCACACAGGAGGATTAAACATTGACTAAGCAGAAGACATCCTCATGGATAAAGATTTTCACCATAGCCGTATTCATAACGGCAATATGCGCAGCGGCTTACGCCGCGTCTTTAGACAATATTCTTATGAGATGGCGCAAAACGGCAAAATATGAGGACGGCACCAGCAACCTGACGGTCGCCGTAACTTACTACTCCGCAGAGCTTGTGGAAGCGGAGATACAGGCGGAAGCCGAGAAGAACCTCTGGACGCAGGACGAGCTTGAGCGCTATAAGTACCGCTATCTCCAGATGCTCAATCTCAGCGAGATGATTCCTATAAAAGTTGAGTTTGTAAACAACGGTCCGACGATGCACCCGGGGCCTTTCGATAAGATGATAGACATGACTATAGGTAATAAAACATACGAGCCTGCCGACTATGACAAACGTTTGAATTTCCCGTTCCAGGGAGAAAAAGACGGGCTTGTGTTCTTCAACCGCTTCGACCCGAAGACGGGTAAGAATATACTCGACGGGCAGAAGCGCGTAACTATAACGCTGAGCCCCGGCATAAGCGCGATAATATCTTCGCGCGGAAGAAACGCCCGTTTCTTCTGGGACATCAATAAGGACGACCCGAGCAAGCTTTACGCTGGGGCGACCGCGGCGCGGCTTGAGACCGACCGTCTTATCAAGCGCCTTGAAAATCTGCGCAAGGACAGAGCGGATGAAGCCGCGCGCCTCAAGGCTATCGACGACGAAATCAGCACCGTACAGTCGAGGCTTGACGAGCTTGCCACTATTCAGTAGCGCGTGCCTTGACTTGTATAGCAGAGAACAAGGCATTGACACAGAATAAACCGTATTGACACAACGCCCCTTTCGACCGAGAGTCGAGAGGGGTTTTTTGTTATTTAGCGACTATATGTTATAAAGCTGGTCCATATAAAAAGAATGCACTTCGTCATGCTTCGCCCTTCTCAGCCTTCGCAGGTGCTCGTTTTCACATTTTTGTCCGCTTGCTTGCACCGCTGTGGACGCCCCGCGCTGTCCGAATAGCGGACACAAAAAATCTCCGCGGGACAAGATTACTGCCGGGTATGTTCCTCGGAGGGCACGTAACCTCGTGCAGTCAAACTTTGAAGACTCACACATAATGCCGCGAGATGCTGCGCCAAGCGCGGCGTGACATGATGCTGCCCGGCCTGTTTGTACAGTTATATTAGTTTAACTTTTGCATAAAAAACACCGTCGTTCCGCGAATTTTCTGTACCCGATGAAGCGGGGCAGGCTCCGCGGAACCTCCGCTCTAAACACCGAGCCTAAACCCAAAGTGATATAGCCACAATGGTGAGGCTGCGTGGCGCTGGACGGAGGTCCCGCACAGGGGCATTGCGGGACGACATAGTTTTTGTGTGTAAAGTTAAAGCTATATAAGCGATTATATAAGTAAACAGTCAATCAACGATATCATTCCTACTGCATTTCCGCCATCACAGTGATATAAAAAATCCCCGCGTTTCCGCGGCGTTTCGCCGTTTCTGCGCGGGGGTTTTGTTTTTTGGTTATTGGCGGGGCGCGCTATTTTCTTCCGGTGCTTCCGAAGCCGCCTTCCGCGCGCTCGGTGCAGCCGAGTTCGCTCACGATTTCAAGTTCAGCTTTCGCGACCGGGGCGAATACCATCTGCGCTATCCTGTCGCCTGGCTCTATCGCGAAGTCCTCTTCGCCGAGGTTTATCAGGATGACGCGGATTTCGCCGCGATAGTCTGAATCTATCGTGCCTGGGGCGTTGAGCACGCTTACTCCGTGCTTGAGCGCGAGGCCGCTGCGCGGGCGCACCTGCGCCTCGCAGCCCTCCGGGAGTTCGATATATATCCCAGTGCCCACTATACCCCGCTTGCCGGCTTTTATGACTGCGGCTTCGCTCGCGCGGAGATCCATGCCGGAGGCCCCCGGCGTGGCGTAGGCGGGCGGCGTGACGCCGTCCGCGGCTTTCACTTTAACTTTTATTACGTCCATCAGTTTTTGCGCTCGCGTTCGAAGCGGCGCGCTGGACGGTGCTGCTTTTCGCCTTCGAAGTCGTCGCCTCCGCGCGGGCGTTCGTGGCGTTCGCCTCTGTCGCGGTCGCGGCCTCCCCTGTCACGGTCGCGTCCGCCGTCACGGCGCTCGCCTCCGCCTTTCGGGAACTGTGAGTAACGCTCTTCGCGCGCCTTCTCCACGAGCACCTGCTCGCTGAATTCAGGCTCCTGCGCAAGCTCGTCGAGCTTGTCGAGCAGCTTCTTGCGCGTGAGGTTGACGCGGTGCATGTCGTCTATTTCTTTGACGCTGACGAGCACTTTGTCGCCTATCTCGAATGCGTCTTCGACGGATGGCACACGGTAGTTGCTGATTTCGCTGACGTGGAGCAGCCCCTCTTTGCCGGGCAGTACCTCGATGAACACTCCGAAGGTGAGCATGCGCGTGACCGTGCCGACGAAGGTCTCCCCGGGCTCGACTTCGCGGACGAGGTCTTTTATTATCTTGACGGCCATCGCAGCGGCGTCTTCGTTGACCGCCGCGACGCTGACTTTGCCGCTGTCTTCGACGTCTATCTTCGCGCCGGTCTGCTGGACTATGCCGCGTATCGTCTTTCCACCGGAGCCGATGACGTCGCGTATTTTTTCAGGGTCGATGCTGAAGGTGACGATTTTCGGCGCGGTCGGCGAGAGTTCGGGACGCGGCTCTGAGATCACGGCGTCCATTATGTCGAGTATCTGGTAGCGGCCTTTCTTCGCCTGGGCGAGCGCCTGCGTGAGTATCTCGCGCGTGATGCCGCCGGCTTTGTTGTCCATCTGGAGCGCCGTTACGCCGTCGCGCGTGCCGGCGACCTTGAAGTCCATGTCTCCGTAGTGGTCCTCGAGGCCCTGGATGTCGGTGAGGATGCAGACCTGGCCGTTGTCGGCGATAAGGCCCATCGCTATGCCCGCGACGGCTTTTTTGATGGGGACGCCGGCCGCCATCATGGCGAGGCTGCCGCTGCATACCGAGGCCATGGAGCTGGAGCCGTTGGACTCAAGTATGTCGGAGACCTGGCGCACGACGTACGGGAACGACTCTTCTTCGGGGAATACCGCGCGCAGCGCGCGTTCCGCAAGAGCTCCGTGCCCTATTTCGCGGCGTCCGGGGCCGCGCATCGGGCGCACCTCGCCGACGGAGTACGGCGGGAAGTTGTAGTGAAGGATGAAGCGTTTCGACGGCTCGTCGAGTTTGAGGCCGTCCATGACCTGGTCGTCGGTGCCCATCATCCCGAGGGTGGTGACGCCGAGGGACTGCGTTTCGCCGCGCGTGAAGAGCGCCGAGCCGTGGGTCATCGGCAGTATGTCCACCTCGCAGGTTATCGGGCGGAGCTCGTCCATCGCGCGTCCGTCGGCGCGTTTCTTATCGACGAGGAGCAGGCGGCGCACCGCCTTCTTTACCATTTCGTCCATTACGGAGGCTATGTATTTCGAAGAATCTGGATAGCTCTCGGCGAAGAAGTCCTCGGCTTTCTGCTGGGCCGCCGCTATCGCCGCGCCGCGCGGCTGCTTCTGGTTTATCTGCACGGCCGCGTATATTTCGTCTGTGAGGTTGTCGCGCATCCAGTTATCGATCTCTTCTATGACCTCGGGCGCGGGGAGCTGGGCTTTCGGCTTGCCTATCTCGGCTACGACTTCGTCGATGAAGTCCATTATCTTGCCAATCGCTTCGTTCGCGAGCTCCATCGCGTCTACGAGGAGGTCTTCGGAGACTTCCTTCGCCCCGGCCTCGACCATCGTTATTCCGCCGCGGTGTCCCGCGACTGTGAGGTCGAGCGTGCTGTTCGGAAGGTCTTTTTCGTCGGGGTTGACCACGAGCTTGCCGTCTATGCAGCCGATGCGCACCGCGCCTATCGGGCCGTTCCACGGGATGTCGGATATGGCGAGCGCGAGAGAAGCGCCGTTGATGCCGAGAATGTTCGCTGGATTCTTCTGGTCTACCGACATTACCGTCGCGACTACATGGACGTCGTGGCGCATCCATTCCGGGAAGAGGGAGCGTATCGAGCGGTCGATCATGCGTCCGCTGAGTATAGCGGATTCGGAGGGACGGCCCTCGCGCTTGATGAAGCCGCCGGGGACCTTGCCCGCCGCGTAGTAGCGTTCCTCGTAATCGACGAGCAGCGGGAAGAAGTCGAGCCCTTCGCGCGCCTTCTCCGCGAGCACGGTAGTAACGAGTATCACCGTGTCGCCGTGTCTCGCGAGTACCGCAGCGTTGGCCTGCTTCGCCATGCGTCCGACTTCAAACGACAATTTTTTGCCGTAGAAATCAAGTTCGTAGATTTTCTTCAAGATTATTCCTCCTGCCTATTATCATCACGTAAAGAAGGATAACACAAAATAATAAAAAATGGCGAAAGGGAGAGCCCTTTCGCCGTTAAAATGTGCCGAAAATCCGCTTTGGGATCAGTGGCGGAGTCCGAGGCGCTGGATGAGCGTCTGATAGCGTCCGAAGTCCTTGTTCCTGAGGTACTGGAGGAGCCTGCGGCGCTTTCCTACCATGATGAGGAGACCGCGGCGGCTGTGGAAGTCCTTCTTGTGGACCTTCATGTGCTCGGTGAGCTCGCGGATGCGCGCCGTGAGGATGGCGACCTGTACCTCGGTAGAGCCGGTGTCCGCCTCGTGGGTCTTGTACTCTTCGATTATCGACTGCTTCTTATCCTTCTCTATCATACCTATCACTCCGTTCCGGGCCTGTTACGCCCATATTCCCTCAACTCAGGCATGTTTTGGAGACGCATGTCCGTGTAGAAGGTACGAGGTATATTAACAGATAGGCTGGCGTCCGGCAAGCCCCGGCGCGGTTTTCCCGCAAAATGAGGGCGAAGGGCGCGCGCCCGAGCCCGGCGGCAAAGGCAAAAAAGGCCAGCGCGCGCCGTTTACCGTGTCAAAAACGCGCTTTTTATGATATAAATAACGAAACGCAAAAACGCGCGCGCCGCCTGTGCGCGGACGCGCATACGGAGGAATGGAAATGCCGTCGTCGCCGTGGAATCTGCCCAACATGCTCAGCCTTTTCAGGGTGATACTGGTTCCCGTCATACTCGTATTCCTTACGCTCCGCGGACAGCTCGGCTCGTTCATGGGGCTGAACGTCGGAGACCTCATAGCCGCCGCCGTCTTCATAGTCGCTTCCATTACGGACGCGGTGGACGGCTATATCGCGCGCAAGCGCAACATTGTCACGAACCTCGGAAAATTCATCGACCCGCTAGCCGACAAGATACTCGTCATAGCAGTGCTTACGGCGCTGGTCGAGCTGCACCGTTTCCCGGCGTGGATGGTGGTCGTGATAATATCGCGCGAGTTCATAGTCTCCGGCCTCCGCATGGTCGCAGCCTCCGAGGGCGTAGTGATAGCGGCCTCGAAGGGCGGCAAGCTCAAGACGGTGACTCAGATAATCGGGATAATACTGCTGCTCTTCAACATCCCCGGCGCAATGGCAGTGATGTGGCTCGCCGTCGTTCTCACAGTGTGGTCCGGCATCGAGTATATACGCAACAGCATGGATCTGCTGAGCTGACGGATTTACGGGAAAAGGGCTTAAGGTACAGGCCGCTCACGCGAAAGGCGCGGGCGGCTTCGTTTTGCCGGGCGTTCCGGAAAATCGCGAATGGGGGCAGAAAACTATGCGCTTCGCCGTCAGGCCGATGGCTGAGCATGAATACGTGCTGCTCGAGGATTTTTTATACGAGGCCGTTTTCGTGCCCGAGGGGGCTCCAGCGCCGCCGCGTTCGATAGTGAGGCTGCCGGAGCTCCGTGTATATATCGAGGATTTCGGCAAAAGAAGGGACGACGCGGCGCTCGCCGCCGAAGCGGACGGGCGCGTCATAGGCGCGATATGGGCGCGCGTCATGGACGACTACGGTCACGTGGACGGCGAAACGCCCTCGCTCGCTATAGCGGTGCTGAAAGAATACCGCGGGCGCGGCGCCGGCACGGCCATGCTCGGCGAGATGCTCCGCCTGCTTAAACAAAGGAATTACAAGCGCGTCTCCCTCTCAGTACAAAGGGCCAACTACGCCGTGAAAATGTATCTCAGGGCCGGATTTGAAGTAGTCCGCGGCGAGGGCGAAGAATACGTGATGCTGCGCCGGCTGTGGCCGCAGTCCGTCCGCGCTACGACTTCACCTTCGACTCCGTGCCGTCCATGAGGCGCGCTATGTTGGCGCGGTGACGCCACGACGAGAGGCAGGCGAGGAAGAGCGCGGCCGCGGCGTATGGCTTCGGCATTCCCCATAAAAAGGTGAGCAGGGCCGCGGCGAAGAGCCCCGCGAGCGAGGCTACGGAGACATATTTCGTGAAACGCATGACGGCGTACCAGACGAGGCCGCCCAAGAGCGCGGGCCACGGCGTGAAAAAGTCGAAGAAGGCGATGACGCCGAAAGTCGTAGCCACCCCCTTGCCCCCCTTGAAGCCGAGCCAGACGGGATAGTTGTGGCCGAGGACGGCGCATACTCCCGTGAGCGCGAGCAGCGAGGGCGATGACGTAAAGCGCGAGGCCGCGAGCAGCGCGAGGCCGCCCTTGAGCATGTCGAAGACGGCGACGGCGACGGCCCATTTCTTCCCCATCAGGCGGCCTACGTTCGTCGCGCCGGTGTTGCCCGAGCCGTATGACCGTATGTCCGCGCCGCGCGCGTATTTCACGGCGAGGTAGCCGGTCGGGCACGAGCCTGCGAGGTAGCCGAAGAGAGCGCAAAGTATGAAGCCCATAATTATCACCCGCGTATCATAATAAGGACGGCAAAAGCCACGCCGATTGTACGCCGCGCGCGCGAACAAGTCAAATCCGCCTCACGCAGGAACGGAGCGGAGGCCCGACGCCCCCGCCCTGCGCGCGCGCCGGCGTCGCAACGCGGCCGCTACATTATCCTTTCCACGTCGTGCGGCTTGATGCCGTGCTTGTCGGCGTAGCCCGTGAGCATCAGCGTGAGCGCGCCGTCGCCGGTGACGTTGCAGGCTGTGCCGAAGCTGTCCTGAAGCGCGAATATCGTCAGCATGAGCGCCGTCCCCGATTCGTCGAAGCCCAGCACGCCGGTGATGAGGCCGAGCGACGCCATGACTGTGCCGCCGGGGACGCCGGGAGCCGCTATCGCGAATATACCGAGCAGCAGGCAGAAGAGCACCATCGTTTCTACCGGCGGAATCACGCCGTAGAGAATCTTAGAGACGGTCATGACGAAGAAGACTTCCGTAAGGACGGAGCCGCAGAGGTGGATGTTGGCGAAGAGCGGGATGCCGAAGTCCACCATGTCGTCGCGCAGAGGCGGCTCCGACTTCTTCGCGCAGCGCAGGGCGACTGCGAGCGTCGCGGCCGAGGACATAGTGCCGACGGCCGTGATGTAGGCCGGGCCGTAGTTCTTTACTATGTCGAACGGATTCTTGCCGGAATAGATTCCGGCGATTCCGTAGAGCAGGGCCATCCATATATAATGGCCGGCCATGACTATCAGTATAACCTGGATAAACACAGGAAGCTGCTTCGTTATACTGCCCTCGTAGGAGAGAGAGCAGAAGGTGAAGGCGATGAAGAACGGCAGCACTGGGATGACTATCTTCGAGACTATCGCGAGGACGATGCGCTGGAACTCTTCGAGCGCGTTCGTAATGGAGGCCGCCTTCGTCCACGCCGCCGCGAGTCCGATGCACATCGACAAGACGAGGGCGCTCATGACGGACATGACGGGCGGTATGTCGAGCTTAAAGACGAGGTCTGGAAGCGACTGAAGCCCCTCGACGTTCGAGACGATGGAGAGGTTCGGTATCAGGACGTAGCCCGCCGCCGTCGAGAAGAACGCCGCGCCTATCGACGATATGTAGGCGATGGCGACGGCGAATCCGAGCATCCGCGAGGCGTTGCTGCCGAGCAGCGTTATAGACGGCGCGATGAAACCTATGATGATGAGCGGAACGCAGAACAGTATGAGCTGACCGAGGATATAGCGCACGGTCACGACGACGTTCATCAGGCCGGCGCCCGCGGCCTGTCCCGCTGCGACGCCCAGTATGACGCCGAGCAAAAGTTTCATAGGCAGGCTGGTGAGAAACTTCATGGATATCCACTCCTTGCTTTCAGATGTAATGGATTGCACAATGCGCTTCCGCGCCGGCGCGCATCTCCGCAAGTGCGCGCGGCGCGCTCATACGCGCAGTATGGCGCAGTTGACGGCCCGCTCTGTCGCTCATCCTCCTTCCTGGTACAATGTGCGGCGGCTGCGGTTTTACCGGACTGACTGTGCGATATACGCCGCCGCTATGTTTTTACACCGCGCGGGCGCGGACAAACCTATAATGGAACTCTTTTATTTATCATACCAAAAGCCGCGCTTTTGTCTATATCTCCGGCGCGCCCCCGATCGCTCAGCGGAACAAAATGGTTGTGCGCGGCGCGTGAATTTTTCAAAAATAATTTATTATTTGCTTAATATATAATATATAGTTATATTTATTAAGCATAATTTTTTGTGTTCTTCGGCCATGTCTCACGACTATGGCGACTTTGAACCAAAATTACGCAAAAATAGGACAACTTGCAATTCGGACGAAGATTTTTCTGTAATTTAGTTGAAAAAAATGATTTTTGACATATAATATGTGCGCTTGCTGCGGCGACGCTATTGTGCAAAAGTTTCGTAACTATATTATGAAGCGCCGCGGAAAGACGAAAGGAGCGCCTGAGATGAGAACTTTGATAAAGGGCGGACTCGTTCTCGACCCCGCCAACAGGATACAAAGCGTACTAAACGTCCTGATGGAGGACGGCAAGATAGCCGCCGTCACGGAAAGCGAGCCGGAGGCAGACGAGATTGTAGACGCCGCCGGGCGAGCCGTAGCGCCTGGATTCATCGACATACATATGCACGAGGACCCGCTGAACGATGACGGGACTCTCTACCGCGACGAGGAAAGGGCCATTTTCAACTGTATGCTGCGCATGGGCGTGACGACGGCGATAGGCGGACAATGCGGCCTCAACGTCCACGAGCCGGGCGAGTATCTCGGCGTAATAGACCGCGAGGGCGCTGCGGTGAATGTCGGCATGTTCGCGGGGCACGCATATCTGCGCGAGAGCGCCGGACACGGCGACAAATATTCCCACGTTTCGGAAGACGAGCTGCGCGCGATAGAAAAGCACGCGGCGCGGGCGCTGGACGAGGGATGCCTGGGCGTCTCTTTCGGCATACGCTACGTGCCGGGCATCGACGCGGAGGAGCTTCGCCGCGCGGCGGCGCCATGCCGCAAAGACGGCAAGGTGATAGCGGCGCACGTCCGCGACGACGCGGCGATGATAGTTCCTGCGGCGCGCGAGCTTCTCGACGCGGGGCGCGAGCTCGACGTAGCGGCTCAGGTATCGCACATCGGCTCGATGGGCGGCTTCGGGCAGATGCGCGACCTCCTGCGCCTCGTAGACGAATACCGCATCGGCGGCATGGACGCGAGCTGCGACTGCTACCCTTACACGGCCTTCTCCACCATGATAGGCTCGACGACCTACGACGACGGCTGGCGCGAGCGTTACAACTGCGGCTACGACGCCGTCGAGATATGCGAGGGCAAGTACCGCGGACAGAGATGCACGGAAGAGATATTCAACGAGGTGCGCCGCGAAAATCCGGACTGCCTGACCGTCTGCTACGTCATGGCTGAGGCCGACATAGACATGGCTCTGGCGCATCCCAACGTCATGCTGGCAAGCGACGGCATCATGAACCACGGGCAGGGCCATCCGCGCGCGGCAGGCGCATTCCCGCGCCTCTTCGCCGAATACGTAAGGACGGGCAAGCTGCCGCTGTACGAGGCCGTGCGAATGGCGACGGTAATGCCGGCGGACAAGCTCGGGCTCAAAAACAAGGGACGGCTGACGCCCGGAGCGGACGCCGACGTCGTAGTATTCGACCCTGCGAAGATACGCGACCGCGCAACCTTCATGGAGCCTGTCCTGCCGCCCGAGGGCATCGACAGCGTATGGATAGGCGGAAAGCTCGCGGCGAAGGACTGCCGCGTCGTCGACGGCGTGCTTGGGCGCTCCGTGCGCAAGTAGTTAAAAGAGCAAATAAAAATATTGGAGGAATCATAAAATGGAATTCGGTTTTTGGTCCGTTGTGCCGCCGGTCGTGACGATAGCGCTCGCGCTCATCATCAAGAACGTATTCGTCGCTCTATTCGTAGGCATAACGCTAGCTTCTCTTATACTGAGCGGCTGGAACGTATTCACCGGAATCAACGGCGCATTCTACAGCATCGTACACACCTTTGAAAGCAGCGGGAACACGATCGTCATCATGTCGATGTTCCTCATCGGCGCTCTTATCTACCTTATCGAGCACTCGGGCGGAATCGACGGCTTCGTAGACATCATGGTGAAGAAGAAGGGAATCATAAAAACGAAGAAATCCGCCGAATTTTTCACTTGGCTGCTCGGCATCGTCGTATTCACGTCTGGCTCGCTTAGCTGCATGGTGACCGGCTCCGTCTCGCGCCCGCTCAACGACACGATGAAGGTCTCGCACGAAAAGGCCGCCTTCCTCGTACACACCACCTCGACGCCGTGGTGCGTCCTCTTCCCGCTCAGCGGCTGGCTCGCCGCGATGACCGGCTACCTCACCTCGGGCGGCGTCTCCGAAGGCGAGGCGATATCCACGCTCATGCGCTCCATACCGCTCAACTTCTACTGTATAATCGCGATAGTGTTCTCCATGCTCTCAACATTCATGCCGCTCGACTTTGGCGGTATGAAGAAGGCCGAACTCCGCGCCGAGACGACGGGCGAACTCGACGACCCGCGCTCCGCGCCCGAGGAGGAAGAGGCCGCCGCGACGGTCAAGCGCGACGTCGTGCCGCGCATGAAGAACATGCTCGTCCCGATGCTCATGATGGTCGGCGTCATCCTCGCCGTGCTCATCGTGACGGGCGACGGCAACCCGACCGCCGGAAACGGGATGCAGTCGCTGCTCTGGGGCTGCATGATTTCCGTCTTCGTCATAGCCGTCATGTGCCGCGTCGAGAAGCTCTACAATCTCGAACGCCTCGTCGGCGAAATGCTCAAGGGCATGGCGACGATGCTGCCGATAGCCTGCATCCTGCTGCTCGGCCTCACGATGGGGACGCTCGTCAAGCAGCTAGACACCGGCAACTATCTGTCGTCGATATTCATGAGCGCGCTCGTCCCCGAGCTTCTGCCGCTCCTGACCTTCATCATATCGATGATGCTCTCCTTCGCGACCGGCACGTCGATGGGCACGATGGCGATAATGTCCGTCATAGCTCTGCCGATGGCGATAAACATGGGGATGGACGTGCCGCTCGTCGCCGGGGCGCTCTTCGGCGGCTCGATATTCGGCGACCACGTCTCACCCATATCCGACACGACGATAATGTCCTGCGCCACGACCGGCTGCAACATCATCGACCACGTAAAAACGCAGATCCCCTACGCCGTAGGATTCGCGCTAGTCTCGATGGTGCTGTACGGGGTGCTTGGGTTTGTAATTTAAGCTACGCTGTCAGCCGATAAAAAAGAACGGCGGGGCTCGAAGCCTTCCGCCGTTCTTTTTTATTTTCCTTATGTTTACTAATGCCCAAGCATTATATTCAGTATCTCAATGTCGGTCTCGCGCATTCCCTCGCGCCCCATGCGTCCTACGGCCTGAATCGTCTCTTCCGCGCCGTCCATCGTAAGCCCCTCGCCGGGCTGAAACACATGCCCCTCCATTGCGAGGTCCATAGCCATCAGCGCGTTCTCGACCGCGACGCTGATTTTCGTGGCGCAGCTTGACTTCGCGCCGTCGCATACCATTCCGCCTATCGTACATATACCGTTCGTGACTGTGCGGCATACAGCGCCGTAGACCTCCTCCGTATCCGCCCCCCTGCCTCGCAGCAGCATATAGGCGACGCCGCAGGCGGAGGCTGCCGCGGCGCTGACTACGCCGCAGTAGGCCGAAAGCCTCCCGATGTACTTTTTCTGATGGACGGCGAGCAGATTGGCGAGGGCGAGCGCGCGGTATGTCAGCTCCGCGTCCGCGCCGTACTCTTCGGCGTAGGCGACTATGGGCATCGTCACCGTAATGCCTTGGTTCCCGCTGCCGCAGTTGATGACGACAGGCAGCGGGCAGCCCGCCATGCGCGCGTCGCTGCCGGCGGAGGCCGCGGCCCTGGCCTTTATGTGTATGTCAGGTTCTTTCGCGCGCGCGAGCAGGCTCTTCCCCGCCTGCACGCCCCATTCCCCGTGAAGACCTTCCTCCGATATAGCCTTGTTGTACCTTATCTGCGGCTCCAGTATGGGTTCGACGTCCTTCATCTCAACGCAGTCAGCGAATTCGATTATCGAACGTATATCTATCTTTTCCGGGTCGCCCTCCTGCTCTACGCCAGTCTCGCGCGACTCATTCTTTTCGAACAGGACTTCTCCGTTCTTCACGATTTTTGTGATGTTGTTATGCTGCTCTTGTATCTCTACAGAGACGCTGTCTCCGCCGGCTTTTACCTCGGCGGTGATATAAAGGTTCTCGACACCCTTGACAAGCTCGCAGGTACAGTACTTTTCGGAAAGGAGCTTCCTCGTCAGCGCGCGGTCTTCGTCTGTTACGCCCTCTAGCACCGCCAGCTCGCGGTTCGGGTCGCCTCCTACGATCCCAAGCACAGCCGCGACTTCCATTCCGCGAAGCCCTCCCGAGTTCGGCACCGTCACGCCCTTGACGTTCTTGACGATGTTGCCGCTGCACCTGATATGGCACGACTCAGGCATTTTCCCGAGGACTTCTCTCGCCTTCGCGCCGGCGTAGGCTATGGCTATCGGCTCCGTACATCCGAGCGCGACTTGAAGTTCATGGCGCAGGATGTTAAGATGATTTTTATAATCGATTTGTTTCATAAGCAAATCTCCTTTTTATTGAATTTTATTAAGCCGCCCAAGGTTCGCGTAAAGCGGCGCTGAAGAAAGGACAGGTCAACGCATGAATTTCCTGAATCTCGAATATTTCGTCGTCCTCTCGGAGGAGATGAATTTCTCAAAAGCGGCGAACCGCCTGTATATTTCCCAGCAGTCGCTCAGCGCCCACATACACAAGCTCGAACATGAATTCGGTCTTCCTCTCTTCGACCGCGGGATACCGCTCCAACTTACTGAGGCGGGCGGATATTTCCTAAAAAGCGCCAAATCCATCCTCGAGGAGAAGGCTAACCTCGAAAAGCAGCTCTCTGACCTGCGTGACTTCCAGCGCGGCGACCTTACCATCGGGATACCAAGCTCCCGCAGCGCTGTCGTTCTGCCGCCGCTTGTGATCGCCTTTCAAAAGCAGTTCCCACAGATAAAAATTCATTTAGTCGAGGGCGACAGCAACACCATAACACAAGCGCTCTACGCCAAGAAGACAGACCTGACGATAGGCTTCGAACTCGACGATGCGGAACGGCTCGCGAGCGAGCGCCTATACCTCGAGACGACTCAGATAGTCGTGCCGAATCAGATACTCGACCACTACTTCGGCACGCGCGCGCCCTTTCCGCAGGACGAGCCGGTACCGCTGAGTTTCTTCGGCAAATGCCCGTTCATCGGCATCAACGCCGACACCTGGCTCGGACAGGTGCTATACGGAGCATGCCGCGAAGAAGGCTTTCAGCCGAACATAGTCATTGAGACGCGAAACACCATAAGTATGTTGTCATTGTGCTGCGGCGGCGCAGGAATATGCGTCTGCCCCAACAGCTTCCTTGCCGCGCCTCAGTCGCCGCTTAGCCGCCAGCTTTTGAGCAGCGCCACGCTTTTTCCGCTTCTGTACGAGGAGGGACGGAGCTGGATAACGCTCAGCCGCCTGAAAGATAAATACCTCTCTCTGGCGGCCAGGGCGTTCACAAAAATCGCAAAGCAGTTCTACGCTTCAAGCGGCACAGGCGCGGACGCGTAAGCTTCCTCGTATAAAAACGCCTCCACCTCGTCCTTCACAGTGCGGATGAAATGCAGCACCTCTTTGTCCAGCGGATAGCGTATCACGCAGCCCGGCGTAAGTATGAGGCCGCGGCCTCCGGTCAGCGTGCAGCTCTGGTAAATCTGCTCGGTGATGGCGTTTCTGTCGCCGTTAGTTATGTCCATGCGGTTCATGCCGCCCATCAGGCATTTGCCGGTGAGCGCGCGGACCGCCGCGACCGAGGGCAGCGATTCCCACGCGTGCCAGTTGAAAACCTGGACGGGATAATCCTTGAGTATCTCGAAAATGATGTTGCCGCCGTGAGCGTGCAGCGTATTCATCCAGCCGCCCGAACAGCGCGCGAGGACAAGCCTGTCGTACGGAGCGCCGTACTCCCTGTACATATCCGCGGAAACGGCGTCGTAATTGCTCATCTGCGAGGCGAAGAATACGCCGGCCGCCCCCAGCTCTATCGCGCGCTCCGCGAGCGCCGCCGTCGTGCGCGCTATCCTTTCAAGCGCGGCTTTGACCTTATCGCCGTGTCCTTCCTCTATATGCGTAAGCATCTTCTTCGCGGACAGCTTATCGGCGATAGTCATCGGACTGAACACGGTGAAAAGCACAGGCGCGTCCTCGCCGTCCTTCTTCAAACGCTCGAGCAGAAGCCGCAGCGAATAAAGCTCCCTCGCGAGCGAGCCCTTCTCCACGCTGCATTCCTCGATCTTGTCCCAGTCTTCGGGACGGCTTATAGGCGTGCTAGTCAGCTTCGCGGCTCCGCCCTTCTTTATCTCCGAATAATCGACGGTGCAGCCGAAGTCCTCCACGGCGTACATGCCGTTGTTCATCGTCTTTATGACGTCGATGTCGTATTCCTTGTAAAATTCGTAGGTCTTTTCCGCGAGAAGCTCGGGGTCTAGGTCGATGCCCGGCAGATGCGTCCAGAAAGAATAAGGAATGCGCCCCGTCCGCTCCCCCGCGACCGCCGCGCGGACTCTCTCGGTTTTAGTAGTTTCTATCATCTAAATATCCTTTCACGCTGAAAGCAAATCAAATCCGGCCTCACGGCCGGCGGCAAAAACAGCCTAAGCTGCTGATACTATCCTCATATTTCCATTATTTGGGAGCTTGAATTCTAATTCGCACAGGCATTTCCAACGCCGAAAACGGGCAAACAGTTCATGCCTTTATGATAGGCGCTGGCGAGGACGAGAGTCCAACACATAATAGGCTGGCCGTCACAACTGTAAAACTGTAATTCCAGATTTATCTAATTATCTTAAAGCTTTTATGAAAAACTACAGTTAAAACTTAAGGCATGAATCAACCTCATATATGATATTCATCATCTTACAGCCTTTTAGTTGTAGCTTTGAGATAAAAAATTGTTTGTGGGCCGCTTTCCGGGGAAAATATAATAACCACGACACGCACAGGGTAAATATTTTGCAAGTCATTTATATAGCATGGCTTTACATGGATATTGGTTCTGTATAGTCTGCTGTTATGTTAACAAAGAGAGGGAGGGATTTATTAGGCACAACCAACGCCGTGGCAATGCGGAAAACACGGCTGATGAATTCCGGCGCAAACAGTTATGATGGAGTTTTAAGGTATTTTAAGGAGGAGACAGAAAATGAAATTCAGCATGATGCGCACATTGTTGTCTATCGGCGTCGCGGCATCAATGACTTTTGGGTTCGCTGCCTGCGGAAGCGCGGCGAGTTCCGTTGAAAAATTCCCAGAAGAATCAATTACAATCGTTGTTCCGTTCTCTGCCGGCTCGGGTACAGATGTAGGGGCGCGCAATATACAAAAGCTGCTTACAAAAGAGCTTGGCGTAAATATCCTTATTGAAAATGTCACAGGCTCCGGCGGCTGGATCGGCTGGACCGACGTCATCAAAAACAGCGCTCCCGACGGGTACACGATGGGCATGATAAACCACAACTTCGTCACCGGCGCGTACGACGACGTGACGCCGAGGACGATAACGCTGGACGACGTTCAGCTTCTCTGCAATCAGGTCATAGACTACAACGTCCTCGCCATCCGCAGTAACGAGACGCGCTTCACCGACCTCGAATCATTCATAGAATACGCCAAGAACAACGACGTGCTCGTAACGGCGCAGACGAGCGGCATCACCGACGGCGACGCGAGCACCGCGCAGTGGTTCAACAAGACCTACGGCACGAAGATCATCACCGTTCCCGTTGACGGAGCCAGCGACGGACGCAGTATGCTTCTCGCCGGAGATATCGACGTCTATTTCGCATCGGTCGGCGACGTCTACATCCAGCGCCAGAGCGGAGAGCTGAAGACGCTCTGCGTATTCGCGCCGGAGCGCTCCAAGTTCCTCCCCGAAGTGCCGACGCTTAAGGAGATCAACGGCGGAGACTATATAGCGTTCGCCTGCCGCGGCTTCTTCTACCCGAAGGGCGTGGACAAGGCTATCGTAGACAAGGTGCTCGCCGCCATGCTCAAGTGCATGGAAGACCCCGACTACATCAAGGGTATGGAGTCGATGGGGCTTCAGGTGGACACGACGAGCGGAGACGCCTATGCCGACCTGCTGAACAGCCAGCTCGAAACGCGCAAGGAGATATGGGGGATAAAGTAACTCCCCCTTTTTTCTTTCTCTTAAACGTATGAAAATGTGGAGATGAATTTATGAATCATAAAATGCATCGCGACGTATACATAGGCACGGGGCTGCTGATCGTCTGCGCGGCGTTCCTCGCCTACGGATGGACGTCGATCAACGCCGCCGGCGCAAAAGTGCTCCCATGCTTTCTTCTCACCGCCATGTGCGTCCTTTCCGCCAGCATCATCATGAAGGGGATGCGCGCCACCAAGGCCGCCGCGGCCTCGGGAGCGCCGGGCTACAACTACGCATATACGATCAAGGACAGCAAGGAGCCTCTGATCGCCTACGCCATCTGCCTCGCCTATCTTGCGCTCTTCTGGTGGCTCGGCTACTTCGCTTCCACGCCCGTCTTCCTTATCGCCCTGATGCGCTATCTTAAAGCCGGAAGCTGGAAAAAGATAATCGTAGTAACGATCATCTACACCGTGGTCATTTACATAACCTTCGTCCCTGTCCTCGGCCTGCCGATACACCGCGTCGGACTGCTCGGCGACCTGTTCAGGTTCAAATAAATCCGGCTGAAAGGAGTTTATTAACTTATGCTTCAGGCAATAATGGACGGCTTCGCCGTTCTCTGCAACCTTGAATGCATGGTGTCGCTGGTAATAGGCGTCGTATCCGGCATGATAATAGGGATAATCCCCGGACTCGGCCCATCCGTCGGCGTCGCCCTGCTGATACCGATAACCTTCAACATGCACCCGGCGGCGGCGCTGACGATGATGGCGGCGCTCTACACCTCGGGCGTCTACGGCGGCTCCATCACCGCGACGCTCTGCAAGACGCCCGGCACCGCGGCGTCCGCCGCGACCGCGCTAGACGGCTACGAGCTTACGAAGCAGGGGCGCGGCATGGAGGCGATCAGCGTAGTCACCATAGCTTCCGTATTCGGTGGCCTCGTCGGCGGCTTCCTGCTCCTATTCTTCGCCCCGCCGCTCGGCAGACTCTCGCTGCGCTTCTCCGCGCTTGAATACTTCCTCGTCGCATGCTTCGGTCTGCTCGTAGTCTCCGGCCTCGTCGGAAAGAATCTCTCGAAAGGGCTTTTCTCGGCGGCGCTCGGGCTTCTGCTCGGCACGGTCGGACTTGACCCCATCACGGGAGTTTCGCGCTTCACATTCGGCTCGATGTATCTTGAAAACGGCATAGACTACACGCCGGTCCTGGTCGGACTCTTCAGCATGGCGCAGGCGCTGATACTCGTCGCCGACATGATAAAGGGCAAGGGAATGATAGTGGACGACCCGGCTGCGGCGCTGAGAGGACGCCGTTTCCCGACGAAGGAAGAGTTTAAGACCATCATGCCGACGATGATACGCAGCTCTCTAATCGGAACGTTCATCGGCTTCGTCCCCGCGGCCGGCGCGGCCATATCCTCGTGGATAAACTACAGCCTCGCCAAGAAATTCTCTAAAACGCCGGAAAAGTTCGGACACGGCGCGATGGAAGGCATCACCGCCTCCGAGGCTGCCAACAACTCCGCCTGCGGCGGCGCCATGATACCGCTATTCACGCTCGGCATCCCCGGCAGCGCCGTTACGGCGATAATGTACGGAGGACTGCTCATGCACGGCATGGTTCCCGGCAACTCGCTCTTCACAGGGCCCCAGGCGGGAAGCACATACGCCATATTCATCGGGTTCATACTCGCCAACATCCTGATGGGCATACTCGGTCTCGGGCTCACGAAGCAGTTCGCGCGCGTCTGCCTCGTCCCGAACGCGGTACTCGTTCCCATAATCATCGCCTTCTCCGTCATCGGCACATACGCGCTCAACTACAGCATGGAAGAGGTGTTCATAATGATACTCTTCGGCGTGATAGGCTTCTTCATGAAGATGTACGGATTCGAAACGCCGCCGCTCATCCTCGGAATGGTGCTGTGCGGAATACTCGAAAGCAATTTCCGCCGCGCTATGATACTTGCGAGAGGCGACCTTGTAACCTACTTCTTCCACCGCCCGATAGCCATGATAATAATGCTCATAATCATACTCTTCGCACTGATTCCGGTGTTTATGAGCTACTTCGAAAAACGCTCGGCAAAAGGCAAAACCGCGTAAAACACGCGCATAGCAAAACCAGCCTGACGGCCATCCCCCGATAAAAGAGAAACCGGAGCTGCGCACAACAGCCCGGCTTCTCTTTATACTATATAACACTGATCAATACAGGGAAAAAGCACAAAAAAACGAGCCGCATTCGGACTCGTGTTAGGTTAAAAATGGTGTCAAGAAGGTACAAGCTAAATCCAGTCATACACTAGACTGCGCCCTGCCCATTCCAAATATTTGGAATGCTACAAGTAGCATAGGAGCAGTGGCGCATCTTGTCAAATAAAAAGTTATGCGGCCAGCCAGTTTGCTACGTCAGAGCGCAGCCTTTGCAGAGCCTTACGTGTTCCGGCTCCGTATAGCTTTAAGTTGATAGGCTGCGGGAAATGTCCGGCCTTTACACGACGCAGGACTGTCGATCTGCTCCAGCCCGTAAGCTGCTGAATTTCGCCTAAATCATAAAACATACTTTCAACCATCTTTTTGCTATCCTTTCTATTGCACGTTTCTATGTTGTTCAACGATGCGCATCGTTTTCCTTTGACAATCATATTATGGCACGGCTCCTCCCAGCTAAACAACCTTTCACGACGGCCAATCGCCGTAAAGTATGTAAATGAGGCGCCTGCATGCTTGCCCTCTGCTTCTACAGCGAGGTAAACATCCATGCCGTCAACGCCCGCCATATCAAGACGGTACTGAGGCGTAAGACAGATATGCGCGACACTCAGTGGATAACTGCGTTATTCTCTGCCGGACGTTTGCGCGTGGAAAACGCCATGACGCATACTTTCATCGGGTTGTTTTGCTGCAATTATTCATATAATATACTCAGTAACTGACAAATAAAAACGTGAGGGACGATATGGCGCAGGAGCACGAGTTCGACATTAAGAAGTTTTATTCATATAAAGAGAATAACCGTCTCGAAGTTAAAAGGGCAAGCGGAGGGCTCCCCGGTTCGTTGTGGGAGACATACTCTTCATTTGCGAACTGCGACGGGGGCGTGATCATCCTGGGCGCAATTGAAAACGCTGACGGGAGCATCACGACGACAGGATTGGCAGACGACAGACGGCTGAAAAAGGAACTTTTTGACATGGTAAACAATCCCAAGAAAGTTTCTATCAACCTTTTAATGGACAAAGACGTCCAATCCTATGTCATGGACAACGGGGATGTTGTGCTGGTTGTTCATATCCCCCCCGCCAACAGGGAAGACAGGCCAGTTTATATAAACGACAATATTTTCGGCGGAACTTTCCGGCGCAACTGGGAAGGGGACTACCATTGCACAAAGAGCGAAATCAAAGCTATGCTCCGCGACCAGCCTGACGATAGTACGGATGCGAAAATATTGACCGCGCGGTCATTGGCGGATTTGGATTACGAGTCTGTACACAGCTATCGCAACCGCCATGTAGCTCATAAAGAGACGCATGTTTGGAGAGATTTGCAGGACCACGATTACCTTGAGCGCATCGGGGCCGCTAAGATAGGAGACGACGGCGCGCTATATCCCACGGCGGCCGGGCTGCTTATGTTCGGATACGATTACAGGATCAACTATGAATTCCCTGAATATTTTCTGGACTACAGGGAAGAGCTTGACCCGGCGACGCGTTGGACTGACAGAGTGTATAGCGGCACCGGAGATTGGTCTGGGAATTTATATGAGTTTCTGTTCCGCGTTATCCCTAAGTTTACTCAAGACATCAAAATTCCGTTTAAGCTGGATGGAATAGTAAGAGTCGATGATACCCCCGTACATAGAGCCATGAGGGAGGCATTTGCCAACTGTATCATCAATGCTGATTTTTTCCTGCCTAAAGGTATCGTCATCTTGAAGCACCCAGACCGCATTGTTTTTGAGAATCCTGGCGGAATAAGAATCGGAAAGGCGCAAATGCTCAAAGGAGGTGTGTCGGACCCGCGCAACAAAACAATAATGAAGATGCTAAATCTTATAGGCATAGGAGAGCGCGCCGGCAGCGGCGTCCCCGACATCTACGCCGTGTGGAAAAAACAGGGCTGGAGAGAGCCGGAGGTAGAAGAGTCATACAATCCGGACAGGACTGTTTTGATACTGCCTATGAGCGACTCGAAAAAGAAAAGCCATGTATCTGATGAAAAAACGGTCGATGCCGCTCCTAAACAAAATCTACATGAGAAGGCGAATCACAAAACAGCAAAAATAATTCAATTGCTGCGGGATAGAGCAGAATGTACTACACACGAAATCGCTGAATATCTGGGCCTTAAAGCGCCGAGAACGCGGCAAATCCTCAATGAATTGGCCGATAAAGGCCTTATAATAGCTGAAGGAAACAATCGAAATCGTAAATATAAAATCAGCGATTCAAAAATCAGCGATTCCGTCAGCGAATAATGGAAGGATCAGCGATAATGTAGACTCAAATCTCTTTTTCTGCGTTTGTGATTGCGGAATTTTTAATACACCTGACTTGCTTATTCATCAGCTTGAGTATTGCTAGTGGATCGTAAGATATGCGGCAGATTAGAGTACAAAGAAAAGTTTCAGCGGTGATATCTTGAAAGGTTCGAATCCGAAAGCAATATAGAAATCCCTTGCTTTCTCGTCCTTCGCGTCGACTATCACGGCATAGCAGGCGATCTCCGCTCGTCTCGTCCGTTCGATAGCGTCGTAGAGCAACACCTTGCCGAGCCCTTCACCAATAAAGCGATGGGCGACTGCAAGGCGGCCAAGCAAAGCCGCCGGGATCACCGGATAGCGCAGCTTTCCAGCTCTGTATCCCGGCAAGGAGTCCAGCAATACAGAGGCTGCCGAGGGCGTGTAATATCCGATTACTTCGTCGCGTCCACCAGGAAGCATAACATACTGCGGGATTTCGCCTCACATCCTGAGAAACTATGTTTTTGAGGTACAAGTTCAGCGCCTCCTCGCCGCAGTCGAACTTCTTCCTTGAAAATCTAGGAGAGAGTGAAAAGAGTTTCTGTGCTCTTTGTATAACAAGAATTTTTGTCTTGTTATATATTGTGCTTGTTGAGTAGGGATTTATCTGCCAGTATGATAGCTGTTGCTTTGAACATCCTAACAGCGCATATATCTTAAGCATACCGAGACCGGTCTTTTTTTATAGGCCCGGGCGTAATCTTTCAGAGCCGGTACAAAGCCTTGTTCAAGCGTTATGCCGTGAGAAGAGAGCCATTGGTCGATGAGTCGTTTGTTCATTATGGGATCCTCTTTGATAATCGTAATATCTATATTTCAGGATTTTTATGTTAAGCAAATTATGGGCTAGAGATTATATGCGTAATTAGGATCGTCTATCCCATCGGATTTCAACATTACGTAATTTTCATTCAGCAGCTCTATTTGCTCCATATCGTCTCGCGAAAGCATAAAATCACTGCAATTTATATTTTCTGTCATATGTGCTCGTGATACGCTCGCGACGATGGGGATAACGCCATTCTGCATATGCCATCTTATAATAATCTGCGCTGCTGTTTTATTATATTTTTCTGCGAGCGTAGTCAGAGTCCTGCAATTTCTTGCTTTGTCACACATCCTGGCCGTCGGCGTGTGCGCCATCAGTGTAATACCATGTTTACGGCAAAACTCACGCAGCCGTGGTTTAGAGTTGAACGGATGCAGCTCCGTCTGGCAAATGTGTGGAATGACACTGCATTTAGCAAATAACTGTTCAAAATGCGCTTCCGTAAAATTACAAACGCCCAGCGACTTTGTACGCCCGGCTCTATACTCCTTTTCCATATTAAGATATATGTTTATCCAGTCGCCGTGCGGCCAGTGCAGCAGATACGCATCGACATAATCAGTGCGCAAATATTCCAGAGAAACAGCAAGATTCTCACGCACAGTATTTGGGCTGCATTCCCGTTCTAGGTCCATGTCCGATATCTTTGTAACCAGGCAAAACGATTTCCTGTCTATCTCACGCAGGCTGTCGCCAATCATCTTTTCGGAATATCCGTATATTCTGCCTGAATCAAACAACCTGAAACCAGCGTAATACGCATCTCTGATTATGCTTTCGGCGAAAACATCCATCCTTAACTGCTTATTCAGTCTTCCATGCTTCAGAGAGCTCAACGCGGCGTGAACGTTGCTTTTAGCAAATAGGAGTTTGTTACGTGAATATTTACGTATGACGCCTGTGCCGTATCCTATCGACGGCAGCTGTACGCCGTTTGACAAAGCAACCGGCTTAACTTCTCGTGACATTAGTCTTCCTCCCGATAAAATTCTTCAAGACAGCGGCACAAAACCATTTTGCCGCATTAAACTCGGCAAGCCTGCAAAACAACAAAGGCATCACGATATTAGGGACAGTCAAGCACACAACAACGCGCCAGATAACCCCTATTACCCCTTCTCCGCCGAACAGAGCCGCAATATAATATGTTAGCCCGGAACTTATCACGACGACGGATAAATAATACATCTGGCGTAATATCATCCTTGGCAGCAGATTTACCTTGTTAAAATAAAGTTTCAACATGGCAATCAAATATCCGAGATTATATATAAATAATATGCTTATTATCGTCGATATGATAACCCCTGGCAGCCCAATTATTTTTACAAGAATAATATTAAATGTAAGATTGACCGCCGCTGCGATAAGCGGAATATATCTTGTCTGCCACCATATGCCCGTAGCCTGAGTATAGACATGCAGCATATCCATCCATTTATATATGAAAAAATAAACTGTAAACATCACGACATACGGGAAAGTGAGCATGAGCTCTTCGCCGACCCACAGCTTCATAAACGGCTGATAAAGACAAAGCAAAAATGAGCTTCCCCATGCCGCTATATACATATACATGAAATTGAATTTCTTGAAATCTCCAAAGTTTTTATCTTTGGATTCCACGACGCATGAATTCCCTACTGTCGGAATCATAGACTGCATAAGAGTCCCAGAAACGCTGAACAAAGCCAGTATAATATAATAGTAATTATTATATATTGCCAATATATTCAATCCTAAGAACATCGAAATCACGATGCTGTCAACGGAGGTTAAGACGACTCCGCCGATTTTCTGAAAGATTATCCCCTTTACGTTGGTCATGATATCTTGCTGAACGGAAGCCGGCAGTATTCCTCTGCACTGATATTGCGGGTAGTGTTTCGACGAGTAACGTTCCGTCGCCAGATTCGTTATAGCCGTAAATATAGGCATCAAGACAACGTAACCGTAGTAATTACGGAAGGCCAGCAGTATGGCAATCTGAAGCGCCGACTGTATGATATATACGATGGAGTTTATGTTATTCACTATATCGTAACGCTGCATCGCCGTTAAAAGCGAATTTTTGTAGGCGTACAGGAAATAGCTCGCTGCGCTGTTTGAAAGATACGCCAGATAAAGTATATATATATTAACGTCGGCGGGGTATTCGCCGCGTATGAGATATTTTATGAACGGAAGCAGCGCAAGCCCTATAGCCAATATCACGCAGCCGATAATACGGTAACATTTTTTGTAAAAACGCAGCAAAGCGCACACCATTTGGCCGTCGCCTTCGGCGAGCGGTCTGTACATTGAATAAGTCAGTGCGGAGCCGAATCCAAGCTCCGCCAAGCTCAGCAGGCCGAGGATAGACAGGAAAAGCCCGTCCAGCCCGACATACAGAGTACCCATCATATACAGGATGACAGTCCTTATGATAAAAGGGCAGAGCATATGGCAGAACCTGTTTACAACTCCCCAAAAGATGTTATGGAGGACTCTCATAGATTTCTGCATTAAATACCACCGTTATAAAAGAGCCATATTCGCATTATTTGCCGCGTACCGCGCGCCTCACCATATCTTTCAACAAATCTGCGTACCATCTCGCATATCGTTTCCATACAGGCCTGTGCAGAAGCGACCAGGCTACTTCACTGAATTTCTCATTCTCAAGCCTCTTAAAAAACGCATCCTGAAGTTCTCCGTTCAGCTTGACGCTGCTTTCCATCATCGGATTGCCCGCTCCTATTGTTTCAAGCGTTGTTTTATTTATAACGAGCTTTGGTTGTACCGCGCGGAAAAGTTCTTCTCCTTTGGGCGAGTTCAGCAGAACCAGCGACACGCCGTTTTTGCGCTCGTCGCACGTGTAGTCGCCGCCCCAGAAGTCGCCTATCGTTATGTCGCTCACCCGCGGCAAGCCCTTGAAGCGGCATACGGCGCATGAACGCCTTATCATGAATTTCCCGACGACGTAACTGTTTACCCATGCGTCGGTGTAGCGGTTGCCGTAATATTCTTTGCCGTTTTCAAACCATACTTTCGTTCCGAGGTTCTGCCATCCTCTGCTTTTATCCTTGAATCGGACTTTGCGCGCCTTTGCCCCGTACCGATCTTCCAGTTCGTCGACGAATTTTAGATAACCCTTTGGGGAATTTATACCGAGACAGATAAAATCCACCGTTATCAAATTTTCCAGCAGATTTGCAGGGAGATACCGCTGCAAAGCCGCGGACTGGCAGGGAGCGCCGCAGAACAACACTTTACGCCCGTCCTGAAGAAAGCCTCGTACTCGCCTGTAAACGCCGCCGGTGTCGCTCTGGAAATATTTGGAACTCAGCAGAGGCTCAAGCTCGTCCATATTCTCCGCAAAAGTGTGGTAAGCCGCGCGGTAATCGTCGCTGAACCGGCAGCCGCAGACCACGCCGCCATGACTGATCACATGGGCGGACAGTTCGTAAAACATCCCGCCCGACGTGCTTTTTTCCCTCACAGCAAATTCCTTACTGTATGCGGAATATACTACTGGCGTAGTTTTCTGTATGTCGGACTGGCTATCTTTCAGCACGACGCAAGTTTTGCGGCATCTGCCGCATTTGATGCACGCCGAATGATCAATGACCGGATGCCAGAAACCTTTTGCATCCGTTTGAAATTTAACCGCGTTCACAGGACACGCGTCTCCGCACGCTTTGCACCCGGTACAGTCAGTAACGCTCGCCAGTTCAATCATAAAATCTCCGCTCCGATTCTTTTTATTACTTCTTTGGTAAACAGCCGCCTTCCGGTATCGTTCATGCAGATAGCCGTGTCGAAGAACTTGTCGTCCGAGAAAAACTTGTCGTCGAAGTAGTTCCATATCCTAAAACTCTCGCCCGACTCCTCAATCGGCCGCAGCAGAAACCGCTCCAAGTCGTCGCGGCACAGGCGGGCAAGCATGGCGCGGCTTACAGGCGGTATCACGATGACAAAATTCAGTTGATTTTCCTCGCATAATTTTTTTATTTTACGAAGGTAAGACAAGCAGTATTCCATACGCCGCTTCATATCCGAAAGAGCCGAAATGTGCATCTCGTTAAGCATAAATTCTTTTTCCCACCCGCGGCAGCTGCCTTCGGCGCTTGCCGCCAGGCGAGACGCCGCATCCATGGGTACTGACTTTCCGTTCCCCAATAACTTATGTTTTATCCTTCTGGCTATCGGAAAAGCATAACGCCGTACAGGCAATGCCGCCAAACAAATTATTGGGTATACAGCGGCAAGTATTTCAGTCAGTCCGTTTGCTCTGTATATATTTGCCTTTTCAAATACATAACAGTATCTCAGATGCATCCTTGTTTTTTCATATTCAGGAACACACAGAGAAAAAACGCAAGGCGACCATATAACAGTACCGCCCTTCTTCATTTTCGTATGATACTGCTCCAGCAGCCTATAATCATAACTTACTGTCTGCGGCGCGACGGCGCCGTTGAACCCGTTGCCCCCAACTGCCTGGAAGTCATAGGCACACGACGCGGTTGTGGAGCCGAGAACGTAATACTCCAGCCCGTCCGGTATATCGCCGACATATTTCCGCGCCCCCGCTGCGGCGTTTCTGTAAAGCCGCAGATTTCGCGCCAAAGTACAGCATATACTCACAGTGAGCACACCAATATCACTAAAGGGACGCACCTTATTATTTATCCGCTTTGTCCTCAATAAGGCGGATGAACGCGCCGACGTTTTTGCACGACATGATTTCTTCCGTCGTGAATCTTATTTTGAAATGCGCCTCAATATCGTTGATAAGGCTGATGTTCGACAGCGAATCCCAGTCCTCGATGTCGTCGGCGGTCATCTCGTCGAAGAGGACTATCGTCTCGTCGTCGAACAAATCCCTGAATATTTCCTGTAATTCTTCTCTTATATTCATTTTTATTCTCCGTTCTTTATGTATTTTTTGTTTATTCTGCCGATATATAGTATTTTTTCGACGGTTCCGCGGCTGTATCGAAACTGTACAGCGCGCTGTCGTCCGTAGTTTTATGTATCTCTTCGACTGATTCTGCTGGGACAAACCCAAGCGTTTCGTAGAGGTCTTTTACCATGCCGTTTTTTGCGGTCGGGATATATTCGCCCACGACGGCGCGGCAGTCCCATTCACGCGCGGCCGAGAGGATATGCTCAAACATCATGTACTCCAGCCCGCGCTTGAGAACTCGGCAGCTCATTACCCACGTGTCTATAAAACAGACCGTTCCGGCCCTGCGCAGGATGACGCAGGAGATAAGCCCGTAGTCGGAAAATTTGTCTCTAAGTTCCGCAGATATACATTTTGCGTCGTCCGATTTCATATACTCCGCTATTGTCTGTTCCGAGTATCTCTGCGTCCTAAGGTTGAACTGATTTGACTTATTGATGAGCTGCGAAAAACGCGCGATCTGATTGTCCAAGACAATGCCGATTCTTGCGCGCATATCGAGAGCTTTCAGGTAGTCGCCGTAGTCTACAAAGCTGCCGGCCATTTCCCTGCGCTGGGTTTCGGCAATATATGACTGATTCCGTGCGATGTCTTCTTTGGTAAGCTGAGTCCATTCAAAGGCCATAGCCTCGTCAAGCGCCGTTACGTAATCCGACGGGTCTTCCGGGGCTTCTATAACTTCCACCATCGGGAGAAATTGTCTTACCACTTCGCGCTCTGCAGGGTTATCGTCGAAGAAAACCATACTGTCCAGGCCTATATTCAGTTCTTTGGCTATGCGCTTGATATTCGACGCCTTGTCTTCCCAGTTGGCGACGAAGCAGGCGATGTCAGTCAACTTCAGCTTCATGTATCTGTTCTTCATGAAAGGTTCTTTGGCGACTTCTTCGTCGTTTTTACTGCACACGGCGAGGATCACGCCTCTTTCCTTCAACGGCAGCACATATTGCTGAAATGCGAGGTAGCTTTCGCCGACTGCGTTGTTCGGGTCAAGATTGATCCCATCGCAGCCCTCTTCGCTTACGACGCCGCCCCACAGGGTGTTGTCCAAGTCGAGCACAAGACATTTTCTAACCTTGCCTTTTAACGCCAGTATCTGCTTCGCGAACAGTTCCGTCAAATCCCAGAGACATTCGAGGCTGCATGGCATTTTCGTAAGGAAGTACTGCGAATTGTCGAACCACGTCCTCTTGCCTATGGCCGACGCCAGATATTCCATATCGACCAAGATGACGTTAGCGGGCCTGACGTTCAGCAACTCGCCGTTTATCCGCCGGATAAAGCTACGGCGTGAGAATTTATAATTAGCCTCTAAATTCCCTAACGGAGATTCGAGCGGCAGGACGAAGTTGCCTTGGAGCACCGTTATCCCAGGAAGGCGATTTGTCAGCGCTGCCCACATTTTCTTATAGCCGTCTATAAAACCGGCGCAGAGTTGGCTCGCGTCTTCATCGCATAATAGCTTTGGGTAGGCTTTGATGTCACGGTAATCAGGCAGAATGATCACTGCGTCCGGCGCAAACGAGTAAAGCCCGGAGCCGGCGTCCAGCACGTCCATGGCGATTCCGTTGTACTCGCCTTCGTAAATATCGGCTGTTATCCCGTTTTGAAAGAGATAATATCTCAAAAGCAGCACAAAGTACTGTATCGAGCACGAGCCGAGCACGGCGATTTTTATGTCATACTTTTCGCAGGCCAGAGCAGTTTTCGCAAACTTCCTTGCTTCCTTTAATATTTTACTTATTTGCATACCGTCCATGAAAAATCACGCCCTTGTATAAAATGGTGTGGAACATCAACGAGTACAGTCGCTCAAACTACTTTTCAGCAGTTTCTGCATCCTGCTTAGGCGACGCCGACCAAATGACGGAAGAATATCCTCGCGCCGGGTTGCCCTGCGCCAGAACGCCGGGCTTTATTTTTCCGCCGACGACGGAGCCCGCAGCCACCATAGCCCCTTCGCCGATATTGCTGCCGCGCAGCACTATACACTTTAGCCCGATCCAGACGTGATCTCCGATCACAACGTCTCGCGCTGGATTGGCTATTTCGCCTTTTTCGTTGTAAATAGGATGATGGTCGCTGTCGTATATGAAGACATGGCGGGAAATAAGAACGCCTTGTCCGATATTGATATGCTTTGCGGCCAGGATGACTGCGCCTGTGTTGATATATGCACCGCCGATTTCTACAATGGCGTTCTCGTGGATTTCTATCGTGGCTCCGTAGTTCAGCGATGTCGTGCCGCGCACAACAAGGCGTGCTCCGGAACGCATTATAACGTAGGCCTCCGTCCTGGAACCGGAAGGCTTGTTAGTGTTGACGAGGAAATGATTATCGTAAAGTTCAATCTGAGAACTTTCGCCCAAAGAGATGACTGCGCCCCGCATAGGCAATATACAACCCTTTCCGTGGCGTTTCACTTTATTACAGAAGAAGTTATAGAATATAAACTTAAAAAAATTCATATTCTTTAATATATGTATATGATAAACTAATCTAAACATTATATTCACTCCATATGATATTTTATTTTTCAGATTTAAATAAAAAATCAAGTTTAATGTACAAACTCTTCGATATTATATTTTAATTTATTATCTAAGATATCTTGTAAAAATGCTTTGATATGGGATCACTTCACTATTGCCTATAAAATATGTTTGATAAATAAAGTAGAATATATACCAACAAAAATAATATATAGTCAAAATATATCTTACTTGATGTTCTTTTATATTTGATAAAATCATTGGTATCATTATTATTTCAATTAATTGGGGGATCCTAGCCAGTCTTCCATACCATATATTATAAAATCCGAACATCCTAAAAGGAATTTCCAATAAAAAAATCCGCATTATAATGACACTTTTCACATTATTAATTAAATTTCTATTACACACAATGACTAATGGCAAAATAACAGGAAGTATATGCAATAGCCATTTAAAAGAAATTAACGACGGTATATGAAATGCATACATGTCTATGCTACAATAACGCTCAAAAATTAAAACCTTTTTAGTAAGATTATACAATACTGGCACTATCAAAGGAAAACATATAATACTCAAAACTAACATCCAGTCTCTTATTTTATTCAATAGCTTAGAATTAAATTCCCGTAATCCAACAAAAATGATTGATATTAAAGCTGATTTATGAAAACACATTGCTATTAGTATAAATATAAGATATCTAAGAGTTTTATTATCAATTAAATATGTATATCCTAATAAAATGAATGACAATGCTATTACAAAACGGATCCCATTCATAGAATAGGCAAAATGCTCACATAAATAGATTAAGATGGCCATTCCCCAATGAACTTGACTCCGAATAATTGATATAACTATAACACAATAAATTAATATGGCTATAATTATTTGTAGAGCAGTATAATTATAGGCAATTTTATTTAAGAAATAGTAACCAATTTCCAGATAAATTTCTCCAGATAAATGCTTTTTTATATACTCAAAAAAATGAAGATTATGTAACTGATAATAGATATCCTCATATGCATAATAATCTGTTCCAATACCATAGCGAAAGCCATATAAAAAAATCAAAGGCGAAAGACAAAACATTCCAACCATTAAGTATTTAAAAGTAATGTCATTTGAGATACATATATGCTTTGCAGTACATTGACATATTGTACGTTTGTATAAAATCCCAACATATCGCAACGTGACGCTACATATTATAAACATAGAAATATACAATCCAATAGTAGACATCTTATTTTAAATCCATATATCTTATAAATTATCAATTAAAAAACTTTCTGACTTTTGCCGCATAAGCATTAGCTTTTCTCTATTACCGGTATAATCTATTGGAGCAATATCATTTATTTGAGCGATGCCACAGAGATTGCTATCTTCTATTAAACGTTTTTCACCGTGGATTATTTCTAATATGGATTCTATTCTAGAAATCATGCTTCTACCATCATCTCGATTAAACGCATAGAATTGTTTTCTATATAATATTGAAAATACACAGGCATGAAAACTATCTGTAAATATACAATCTGCATATTTAATAAGAGAAATAAAATCATTCGGCGATGCATTACATAATTTTATATCTCCAAAACCGTCTAGTTTATTATATTTGCCTAACATAGGAATATTTACCACGCTTAGTTTATGCTGCATGGCGAATTGTTCAGCCATTTTACGTCCTAACAGGGCATTCCCAAGAAAATAACACAATATATAAGGACCTGCCACCAATTGCTCGCTACAAACGGCATCCCACTCCGGCATCGGAAGTAGCATGGTCGGGTCAAGCACCCACTCTATTTTGCAACTAGTAATTTCCGAAAGCAACTTTACTGACGACTTTTCTCGTACGGATATAGCATAAAAATCCGCAAGTTTGTGTTTCATCAATGTCCGTTGTTCATTAGTAAGAGTAGATTGGCCAATACTGGCTGCGTATGCAATCTTTTTTTTCTTTTTCGGTACAAAATCAAGAAAAAAGCCTTTTCTAAACCAGATAGGGTTCCATACTTGATCGCTTCCTGTAATAAAAATATCATAGTCATCAACACAATTTGCTATAGTCGAATCTAGATATAGTTCTTTGCTATGAGGAATACTCTTTTCCCGAAATTCACTAAATGATTTATATCTGTCCAATAAAATATTGCTATTTTTATAATTATTCGTTATATATAGTATTTTTCTTGGAACTATAGTAAGTATTTTCTCTAATGACATATTCCTATTTAATCGTTTTGATAATTCCTGCAATGACATTGGTTCATGAAGCGGATAACAGATTTGTTCTGCTGAATACCCCATTAAATTAAGTTTGCGACAAAGAGCATACGCCTGCAGTATACCTCCATAATTGTTAGAGCCATAATAATGTGTTAATATACCGATCCTCTTATTATTCATAACAACTTTGCCTCCCAACCTTATAACAAATTCCATAACACTACTAAACAATTGTTAGTCTGTTTCGATTATTATAAACAGTATAATAAGTCCAACAAATGAATAAAATCGCAAAGGTCCATCTCATCTTCAAAAATGACAGAATAACCTTATCACGTATTGCTTGAATATTTTTAATTTGCAGATTATTAATTGCACCTCTATAAATTGACGAATTTAAGATATGTTTTATTTCTCCCCATGCTAAAAAATAAGTGTGAATTGAATTTAAAGACATACAAATGTATTGTATTGTTTCTCTTATATTTATAAAACAACAGTAGTTATAATAAATAGATAAACATTGCGTTAATGAATATTTATGCATAAATAAATATATTGCTTTTATATGAGCACTGCGTTTGTCAAAGCAAATAGATAACTCACTATTAAGAGCAGATCCAGTTCTTATGTAATAATGGTATATTGATTTATTAAAAAATTGAACAGACCTTGCATAATACATTACCTCTAAATTAAAAACTCGATCCTCCCCAAATTTTATATTCGTGGGGAAAATAATGCGATTTTTAATTAAAAAAGATTTTCTATATAATTTAGAGATAGGACCTCCAAATGTTGGACATTTTAACATATCTTCGGGAAAAGTCTCTGGTATTTCGACAGGCCTAACAAGACACAAACCTAATAAATATTTTTTCCGGTCAGTGCTTTTATATATATGTTCCTCAAATCCCACAGGAGAAGCCTGCTTACTCTCGCCTTCACGTTCCCAAGTATATGTGGCAACAACAACGTCACAATATTCTTGAATGCGTTGATAAAGCTGCTCAACTGCATCTGGATCTATCCAATCGTCTCCATCTACAAACATTATCCATTCACCGGTTGCAAGTTTGATACCTGTATTTCTGGCCGCAGAAACACCTTTGTTCGTTTGATGGTGGACGACCTTGATTCTTCTATCATTAGAAGCCAATTTATCACAGATGGTAGGACTCTGATCTGTACTACAGTCGTCAATTAAGATGATCTCTATATCTTGATATGTCTGTTTTTGAACGCTCTTTATGCATCTATCAAGATAATATTCTATGTTAAATACTGGGATAATAATAGATATAGTTGGAATTTTGTATACCAAATCCTCCATTTTTATAGCCCCCACTTTCTTAATAACATTTTTAATTTCAACACACATCAAAAGCATTTAGGTATCTCGTAACTGATAAGCAAGTTTCAACAAATATTTATACATCAGATTTCAACATTTTTACGCGCCTATCTATGAAATGAAGCACCTAGTTCAAAACTCTCAATTAACCGTTTAAATGTATTCGCCAAGTTAATTTCAAATATATAGTCAAGCGCTTCTACTTTATTGTTACTCAATATATGAGTGCTAATTTTGTTATATCCATACTTACTTGCATCATCCGGTATGTCGTATATAACTTTTATACCTGAATCGGAATATTTTCCTGCGAGCGTCTCAGCCAGTTCTTTTACAGATAACACATCCTTGTCATTTGTCACGTTGTATGCCTCGCCATCCTTACCTTTTACCATCAGAGTAAAAATGGCAGCCAGCGCATCCGCCGTATAGCAGTAATTAAGAAGTGTTTCGCCTGTAGAGTGCAGAACGATATCGCGATGCTCCGCTACACATCTGGCAAATTGCGTCAGTATCCTGTTGTCGTTTTTATCAACAATTCCAGGGCCGATTATCCTGCTTATCCTTGCGATTTTAACATGCACTCCGTACTCCGCAGCATACGAAGCGCACATACACTCGGCCATACGTTTGCCTTCCGAGTAACTGGAGCGAATGTCCAATATGTCTATGTATCCCAACTTGTCTTCCGTTACGTTTTTTACTTCGTTTGGAAATTGACCGTAGACTTCCATGGACGACAGATAGACCATGCTTTTGATTTTTTTCTGAAGAGCAAGCTCTAAAATGCTCTCCGTACCTGTAAGTATCGTCTTTATCGTTTCAACAGGATGTGTCACAAAATATTTGGAGTCGGTCGGGTTGGCACCGTGGATTATAAAGTCTACCTTTTGCCCGATTGTTATTTTTTCATTGACGTTGCCAATGATCAGCTTAACATCCGGTCTATGTATGATGTGTCCGAGTACATGTTCTGCTTTTGCTTCGTCGCGCACAAAAGCTAATATATTGATGTTAGTCTTTTTAACTCTGTTAGCGCAGGCCAATGCCTGCACAGCAAGGGAGCCGATCAGCCCTGTCGCGCCTGTGACGAGAACTGTGCTGCCGTTCATTTGTTCCAGAGCAGGCATGCTTCTTTCAACGATGTTCTCTAAATCTTCCTGTAAAATGGGGTTAGAGCTTTCAAGTATGGCTTTATCCATTTGTCATCACCTATAGTCCCATGATTTGAGCGTTTTCTTTTATGTCCATGATCGCCCTGAATATGTAGAAGTCCAAAGGAGTCGTTATTTTTATGTTTTCTACTGCCCCGGCGACCGTGTGTATAGAGTGCCCGTAGTGTTTCATCAACGTAGCCGAATCTATGAAATCCCTCCGTCCGTCATGCAGCGCCTGCTTATGCGCGGCCATGATGTCGGAGAGGACAAAACTCTGCGGAGCCTTGGCAAGCCGACAGACATTTCTGTCAAGCACGTCAACGACAGCTTCGTTATTGGGGTCGATGTTGATAACGGTTTCTATGGCGGGCGTAACGGTAACGGCAGAACCGTGCTTTTTCACGGACTCTATATTGTCAGTGATAAGCTGTTCCGTTACTAAAGGACGCACGCCGTCGTGTATCAACACTATGCTGTCGCGCGGCACGGACGCATCTCCGTATATAGCGGATAGCCCGTTGTATATGGACATCTGCCCGCTGGCTCCGCCTTTTACAATCCACCGAACTTTTTTAATACCGGCTTTCTCTATAAGACCGGCAAGATAGTCCTCCCAGCCTCCAAGACAAACGACAGCGATGGCGTCTATGTCCGGATGCCGTTCGAATATTTCAAGCGTATATATGATGATGGCTTTCCCGTGCAGCTCCAAGAACTGTTTGGGCTTGGCCACGCTGTTCATTCTGACGCCGGTGCCTCCGGCGAAGATTAGGGCGATGTTCATTTGGTGTTATATCTCCACAACTTTATTTGATGGTACTATCTTTTATCACCGAAACAAATTTTATATATATACTCACAAACTAGCTGTGTCGCCTTGCCTGTCTCGCAACCACCTAAATCTTTATAATGTTTGGCACATGCAGCTTTGTATGATTTTTCATCAAACTCTAATATGTTCTTTTCCAATTCGTCATTGGTCGTTGCTTTAGGGAAAGGCCATTCAGAAACAGGAGTATAAACCTCAGTCGTTCGAACATAGTGATCAAGATCAATCGCAAATAAGAAGCTTGGCCTGCCAGTGAGCATATAGTCCCACATAGATGATGAAAAATCGTTGATCATCACGTCGGCAGCTAAAAGCAGTTCCTGCATTTCTTCATAATCTGAGAGGTTTAATATGTCTCCCTGCGGCAACTCACATCTATTGACTACACACGGATGCAGTCTAAAGCCAAACTTCCACTTTCCTCCAAATCTATTACTTAAAGCATTGCATACACGTTCACAGTCAATACCGTAAGAAATAGCTATAGATTCCTTAAAATAGTTATCATCAGGTTTCCTATATGTCGGCGCATATAGAACTAAATGCTCATCGTCTTTTAGTCCTAGTTTTTTACGTATAGCATGATATTGTTTTTCATCCCTATTGATCAGCATATCATTGCGAGGCATGCCAATTTCCCAAAATATATTTTTAGGCATCAGCAAAGAGTCCACAGCAATTTCTGTGAAGCGTTTACATGTCGATAAAAACACCGTCGTTTGCTTGGCAGAGAGCAATAGGTCATGTCTGAACAGCCATGTATCGGTGTACATATACCTGCCCATTTTTTTATATGCTCCGCCGCCATGATGTGTATTGATTACACACGTACCTTTTCTAAGCGGAAGATATGAATATCCTCCACTGTTAGTTAGAAAGACTTTGGATGTCAAAGCGTAGAAAAAATAGCGCAACGAATTAAAACCAACAACTGTGATTCCTTTCTGAGAAAGGTACTCGTATTTTTCTGGATATTTTACAGATACGACAATATCAAATTGTCCACTATAATTTTTTATAAGATACTCTGCGACACATTTGGGATTTTCCGAATAGTTGTATGCCAAGTCATTGTGCAAAAACACACGATTTTGCTTTTGCGGAAACAGCTTTATAGGTGATAAAGCTACCCGCAAGGCTATTTTTTTATAATATCTTATGAGTTCACTAAGCATTTTAATTCCTCATTGTTGAATTTATTTAATTGCTTGGTCAATATATATTCCATTGCGAATCAGTTCTTGCTCCGTCGGAGCCGTAATCAGCACAGCCTTCAACCGCCCGTAGAACACGAACATACTTCCTGCGGCAGCTGCATGTGCCTTGCCTTCGTGCAGTACGCGCTCTAAGTCATTTATGCCAGCGGCACCGCCGCATGCCGTGACAGGAATGTTTACAGCGTCCGCAACGCTTTTGACCAAATCCAAGTCATATCCATCCATCATGCCGTCTCTATCTACGGAATTGAGGAATATTTCTCCGGCGCCCATTGCTTCAGCTTTCTGCGCCAGTTCAACAGGAGTGCTGTCGATAACCTCTTGTCCGTCTGATATGACGCATTTGTATCGTCCATCGACTTTTTTAGCGTCTATCGATACAACCACACTCTGGCCTCCGGCGAGATTTACCGCCTCCGTCACGAGTTCCAGTTTTCTGACGAACGAAGTATTAATCACGACTTTTTCATACCCTGTGGCAAGAAGCCGCTTAACTTGTTCAACCGTAGTAATGCCTCCGCCGTAGCTGAGCGGCATAAATGCCTCGCTCGCTATATCATCGAGAAGCTCCCAGTCCGGCTCTTTGCCCAGCTTCGTCGCCGATATGTCGAGGATAGCCATTTCGTCTATCCCCTTGCGGTTGAATATCTTCACGGCGTTGACAGGATCTCCGAGATATGTGGGAGAGCCGAACTGCTTCGTCTTTATGAGGTCTCTGTCGTCAATCAGCAGAACAGGAATTATACGAGGACGGTTATACATGTCAGCACCTCTTTACGAAATTCTCAAGCAGACGCATACCGAAGTCATGGCTCTTTTCGGGGTGGAACTGCACGCCGTAAACATTTGTGTTTCTGACGGCAGCGGCAAATTCATAACCGTAATCGCATGTCATAAGGACGTTTTCTTCATTGTCGCAGAGCGCGTGATATGTGTGGACGAAGTAGTATCTTTGTTTCGAACCGTCAATTCCATAAGTCAGCGGAGAATCATGCTTGAAGGTCACAACGTCCCAGCCCATGTGAGGTATTTTGAGGTCTGTATCGGCATGGAAACGAAAGCGCACGTTATCAAACGGGATAAGTCCGAGCCCGTCGAGATTCCCTTCTTCACTCTTTCTTCCAAGCAGCTGCATACCGAGGCAGATACCAAGCATCGGCTTACCGGTGGCAGCTTCTTTCTTCAAGAACTCGCACAAGCCTCGCTCATTCAGATTTTTCATCCCGGCGTCAAATGCTCCGACGCCCGGCAGAATTATCTTGTCTGCCGAAGCGATCTCTTCTTTGTCGCAGGTGATGACGGATTTCTCGCCTATCACCTTTAACATATTCCTGATGGATCCTACGTTGCCGAGGCCGTAATCAATTATTGCTATCATCGTTCTTACCTCATGTTCCTGCTTTCAATGCCAAGCATTTTGCAAACGGAAAGGCCGAGCTTTATAAGCCAGAATGAGTTTTTGTAATCAAACGGCGTTTTGTTTTCTCCGGCAATTATCTCTTCAAACTCTTTTGTAGTAATTCCAAGTTTCTTTGCTATATATTCCTTATCTTGCTCCATCTGGTCTCTGTCGTATGGATTCGTCTTGAGCTTCTCCAGCGCTTCGTCGCGCGTCATAGTGCCAGCAAGAATTTGAGTTGAAAACACGTTCTTCCTCGTATCGAAACCAAATTTAGCTGGCAGATAATAACCTTCGAAAAATCTGGTAAAGACATTTTCGTAGTGCTTGTTCTCATATTTCGTCCAGCCATATTTTTCATGCAGAAATTTCTCTGCCTTCGCTTTGTCGTAGACAACATAGTCGAGAGGATAAAAACGCTGCATACCATATACGTATTTATATAGAATGCGGTATTTCAATATTCCGCACGTCGGATAAGTTTTAAGTTTACGCTTGCCGAATTTTTCATGTATGTCCTTATACAAAGTAAGGTCGTTCATATAGATCCATTCCAGCGGCGGACGGATAAATTCGGTTGAGTTGTTGGAGCCTGTCAATATATATTTTATTTTGTGTTTTGCAGCATAATTGTACAATGCCGCGAAAATAGCATGATCCTGCGGAGCGTCCTGCGAGGATATCTGCGACTTGAACATAGCCAATTGGAAGTCGCTCATCTCTTTCCAGTTGACGACTTCCGTGTACATATCGAGATCCAGACCTTTGACTATCTTCTCGATATTTTCAACGGCTACATTCAGATTCCAGCCGGTGTCTACGACGAACGCGAGCGGACGAAGGCGCATAACCTCCTTAGCGATGTAGGCCATATAGGAGCTGTCCGCGCCTCCGCTTAAGCCGAGCAGACAGTCGTAATCACGTCCTTTTCCGGCTTCACGAATTTTAGCAGCCATCGCTTCGAGTTCCTCAAGGCGGTTTTCATTCGGATGCCAGTATGGTTTTATCTTTTTATCAAAATTTCTGCAATGGTCGCAGACGCCGTTCTCATCAAAGGTTATCTTTGAGTCCGTGGTGTCCATGACGCATCGAGTGCATATCTGATAAGGTCTCTTTTGGATACTGCTCATGCTTACGCTTTTCTCCAAACCATCCTGTCAACAATGCTCGCATAGCTCTGAATGATCTTCACGACTTTCGTAGATACGTTATCGTCCGTGTAGTCCGGCACTTGTGTTCCTAAGTCATGGTTTTCCTGCATCTGCACCGCGGTCTCTACGGCTTGCAGAACGCTTTCTTCCGTTATCGAGCCAATGATGAAGTTCCCCTTATCTATGGCCTCCGGCCTTTCAGTGCTGGTCCTTATGCACACGGCGGGGAAGCTTCTGAAGTACGAAGCTTCTTCCGGCAGCGTGCCGCTGTCGGATACTACGCAGTAGGCATTCATCTGAAGATGGTTGTAATCGCTGAAGCCGAAGGGCTTCATGCTTCTTACGTTTTTGTGGAATTTGAAGTTCCTCTGTTCTATGAACTTCTTGCTTCTAGGGTGCGTGCTGTAGATTACAGGCATGTCGTATTTTTCCGCCATCGCGTTTACCGCGTTCATGAGCGAGAGGAAGTTTTTCTCTATGTCTATGTTTTCTTCCCTGTGCGCCGAGAGCAGTATGTACTTCTTCGGCTTGATGCCGAGTTCTTCCAGCACTCTGCTTTTGTTTATCTTGTCTATGTTCGCGGATAGGACTTCGGCCATAGGCGAACCCGTGACGTATGTCCTTTCTTTCGGCCTGCCTTCGGCGTTGAGGTAGCGTCTGGCGTGTTCGCTGTAGCAGAGGTTCACGTCGGCTATGTGGTCTACTATCCTTCTATTCATCTCTTCCGGCAGGTTTTCGTCAAAGCATCTGTTGCCGGCTTCCATGTGGAAGATCGGTATCTTGTGTCTCTTTGCGGATATAGCCGAGAGTGCGGAGTTGGTGTCTCCGAGTATGAGCAGCGCGTCGGGCTTTACTTCTGCCATGAGTTTATAGGACTTGGCGATTATGTTGCCTATGGTTTCTCCCAGGTCCTGTCCTACCGAGTCGAGGTAGTAGTCGGGCGCACGGAGATTTAAGTCCTCAAAGAATATTTGGTTGAGGGTGTAGTCCCAGTTCTGTCCTGTGTGGACCAGTATGTGGTCGAAGTATTTGTCGCATTTCTTTATGACTTCGGAGAGGCGGATAATTTCAGGTCTCGTTCCGAGTATGGTCATAAGTTTTAATTTTCTTGTATCGTTCATCTTTTTCTATCCTTATATTCTCTTTACTCTGCTCTATAGCTATATGTTCTGTTTTATAACCTATACCCGATACTCTCTATACTTCTTCGTAGTAGGTGTCGGGATTATTCGGATCAAAAGGTTCGTTCGCCCACATTACAGTCACGAGGTCTGTCTCTCCCGTGTTGGTTATGCTGTGGGTGTAGCCCGGCGGGATGTCTACGGCTTCTATTTTGTCTCCGCTTACGTCGTAGGATATGACTTCGGCAGAACCAATCTTTCTGAACGATATTCTCGCTTTGCCGCTTACTACTATGAATTTCTCATTTTTCGTACTGTGCCAGTGGTTGCCTTTGGTTATGCCCGGTTTTGATATGTTGACCGAGACCTGGCCTCTTTCGTTAGATTTGAGCATTTCTGTGAAGCTGCCTCTGGCGTCGCAGTGCATGGTGAGCTCGTAGCTGAATTTGTCTTCCGGCAGGTACGAGAGATATGTAGCGTAGAGCTTTTTCGAGAACAGGTCTCTCATGTCGGGGATGTAGAGGTCTTTTCTGCTCTCTTTGAAGGTGTAGAGCATGTTTACTATGTCGAGCAGTTTGACTTTATACTGCTCTGGCACGGTACAATACTTGCTATCTTCCATACAGGTGTTCGCTTCGCCGTTAAGAGCGTTTAGGAGTTCTTTTACAAGGTCGTCTATGTAGACCAAGGTCAATGTCGGGTTTGTCTCGTTTACCTGTATGGGCAGATTTCTCGCTATGTTGTGGCAGAAGGTGGCTACGGCGCTGTTGTAGTTCGGACGGCACCATTTGCCGAAGACGTTGGGGAAGCGGTAGACGTAGACTTTCACATCGTTGTCTCTGCCGTATTGGAATATGAGTTCTTCTCCGGCTTTTTTGCTTCTGCCGTATGGGTTGTCGAGCTCGGCCTGTATGGAGGAGGAGAGCATTACGGGAGCTTTGTTCCCGTGTTTTTTCAGGCTGTCGAGTAACGTCGATGTGAAGCCGAAGTTGCCGGACATGAAGTCTTCGGGGTTTTCCGGCCTGTTTACTCCGGCGAGATGATATACGAAATCGCAGCTTGAAGCGTATTCGTCGAGCTGTTTTTCGGTATTGTCTATGTCGTAGGATAGTATCTCGTGTCCATGTCTTTTGAGTTCTTCTGTTAGGTTTCTGCCTATGAAGCCTTTGGCTCCGGTTACAAGGATTTTCATTTTATGCTTCCTCCTTTCTGTCCTTTTTCTTTAGTTCTTATCCTTATCTTTGCTCTTGTTTTTATGTTCTTCCCAAGACGCGAGCTCTTCTTGTATGTATTTGAGTGAGAGGAGCTTTTGCTTTACGGCTTCTACATCCAATAGTTCGGTGTTGTCGGAGTTGAATTCTTTTATGGCTGTCTCTTTCGGAGTTCCTTTGTCGAAGTATTTTTCGTAGTTAAGGTCGCGTTTGTCGCAGGGGACGCGGAAGAAGTTGCCCATGTCTTCTGCGTGGGCGCATTCTTCTTTGGTGAGGAGCGTCTCGTACATTTTTTCGCCGTGGCGGATGCCGATGATTTTAGTTTCGGCCAACGAGTTGAATAATTCTTTTACTGCTTCGGCGAGTACCGCTATTGTGCAGGCAGGTGCTTTCTGTACCATGATGTCCCCGTTCTCCGCGTGTTCGAAAGCGAATACGACGAGCTCTACGGCTTCTTCGAGGCTCATGATGAAGCGCGTCATGGCGGGTTCGGTTATGGTCAACGGCTTGCCTGCTTTTATCTGCTCGACGAAACGCGGAATTACCGAACCGCGCGAGGCCATTACGTTGCCGTAGCGCGTGCAGCAAATCGTAGTCTTTGAAGGATCTACGGTACGCGATTTGGCTATTACCACTTTTTCCATCATGGCTTTGGACGTACCCATCGCGTTGATTGGATAGGCGGCTTTGTCTGTAGATAGGCAGATTATTTTCTTTACGCCGTATTCTATCGCTGCGGACAGTACGTTGTCCGTGCCTATGATGTTTGTCTTGGCGGCTTCGAGCGGGAAGAATTCGCACGAGGGCACCTGTTTTAATGCCGCCGCATGGAATATGTAGTCCACGCCGTGCATTGCGTTTTTGACGCTGTTCACGTCCCTGACGTCGCCGATATAGAACTTTATCTTCGGGTTGTTGCCGTATTCGGTGCGCATGTCGTCCTGTTTCTTCTCGTCGCGAGAGAAGATGCGGATTTCACGCACGTCCGTGTCGAAGAAACGGTCCAAGACTGCGTGTCCGAAGGATCCCGTGCCGCCTGTGATTAGGAGAATGTTGTTCTCAAACATTTGTATGACCTGCCTTGGCGAAGATTACGTCTATCTGGTTGAGCAGTTTTTGTTTTTCGAAGTGTGATTCGAAATATCTGCGTGCGTTTCTGCCTAATTCTTTCAATGTTTCATCCGGCGTTTTAGAGACTTGTTCTATAATGCCGGCAAGCGCCTCGTAATCACCGGCGTCACAGCAGAAGCCGGCATCCGATTCTTGAATGACCTGCTGTATTTCGCCGTCGGCGCATACGATTACAGGGACGCCGCAGGCAAGGCATGACGGGAGTTTGGCAGGAAGCGTCATGCGGAATATTTCATTTTTAGCCAAGGTTATGAGCGTTACGTCGCACACACTCATATACTCCGGTATCTTTGCCGCCGGCTGCCTGTCTATGAAGTTGAAGCAGTCCGACACATCCATGCTGTCCACAAGGCGCATAAGCGTTTCTTTAAATCTTCCGTCTCCGACGATGTTGAATCTGACTAAGATGCCTCTATCTTTTAGCCTTTTTGCTGCTTTAGGCAATACTTCAAGCCCCTGCGATTTGCCTATATTTCCTGCAAACAGCAGATTAAGACGGCCGTCTTTCGGAATATCCGAAAGGCTGACGCTTTGTTCTATCGGCATATAGAAATCCTCCGCATATTGCGGCCAGAACTTTATCTTATGGTTAGGGACGCCGCGGGCTTTTATCGCGGAGATGAAGCTTTTCGACGACGTCAGTATCAAGCCTGTCTTTCTGTATATGTAATCCACCATACTGCCGATCAGATTCAATATTTTCGTGTTGTTGATGCCTCCGGCATACTGCACATTCTCTGGCCAAAGGTCTGTGACATATAGCACGGAAGGTATATCCCTGCGCTTCGCGTACCATATTCCAACGAGCGCCTGCGTCATCGGAGAAACCTCATACGTAAAGACTTTATCCGCCTTTAATGAGGTAAGCTTGGCCCAGAAAAAGCCTGAGACTATAAAAGACAGGTAGTTCAGCGCCATCATGACGGAACTGTGACCGCGAGGGATTATCGGAAGGCGTATTATTTCCACGCCGTTATAGTTTTCTCTGCGTTTTTTGAAATATCCGTAGCCTTCGTAGAATTTTCCCTGCGGATAATTCGGCATACCTGTTACGACAGTGACTTCATAGCCGCGCCTGACCCATTCGGAGCATATGTCGTTTATCCTGAACTGCTCGGGATAAAAGTATTGGGATATGACGAGTATGTGCGTTTTATTTGACATATCCGCCAGTCCTTGCCAAGCTGTCATGAAAGCTTACTATGTTATATTTACGATAACCATAGAGTGCTTTATCATATATTTTCGAGCCAAACGCTTTGTTGAATGTCTCGTTTTTGCTTAACTGTTTGATGATAAACTGAGGGCATGGCAGTATCCACGTCCGATGTCCGGCCAGCTTTCTGGCTTTTACTATCACGTCTTTCGTCGAGACGTATTCCTCGTTCTGAGGGAAGAATATGCCGCCTCTGGCAGCGTCTATTATCTGTCTCACGCATTCGCAGAAGTTGTCTATGTATATCATGCTGCGGCGGTTATC
>NZ_NFJQ01000017.1 GCF_002159945.1 Cloacibacillus sp. An23
GCCGAGCTCGTTGAGGCCGAAATCCAAGCCGAAGCGGAGAAGAATCTATGGACGCAAGACGAGCTTGAGAGATACAAATACAAGTATCTACAAGTGCTTAACCTAAGCGAGATGATTCCGATAAAAATTGAGTTTGTAAACAACGGCCCGACTATGCACCCCGGGCCTTTTGACAAGATGATAGATATGAAAGTCGGCAACAAGACATACGAACCGGCAGACTATGACAAACGCCTTAACTTCCCATTCCAAGGTGAAAAAGAAGGGCTGGTGTTCTTCAATCGCTTTGACCCAAAAACAGGAAAAGATATACTCGACGGACAAAAGCGAGTAACTATAACAATGAGCTCAGGAATAAGTTCAATGATAGCCGGACGCGGCAGAGAGGCCCGCTTCTTCTGGGACATCAACAACGACGACCCTAGCAAGCTCTACGCGGGGGCGACCGCGGCGCGGCTCGAGACCGACCGCCTTATCAAGCGCCTTGAAAATCTGCGCAAGGACAAGGAAGAAGAAGCCGCCAAGATGAAGGCCATCGACGACGAGATAAACACTATCCAGTCGCGCCTCGACGAGCTCGCCACTATCCAATAGCGCGCGGCATGGTTCCGGGGCGCGCGGCGCAGACGCTTAACCGTGCGCGTGAGACGGCGAATTTTGCCGTTGCGCGCGCGGTGCGGACGTTTGCCGCGCCGGCGGCGTCTTTTGGCGGACGCTGCATTCCGGTGCTTTCGGCACAAAAAGTCTCACGAGGGACATGTGCGCCCGATACGGCGTCACGCCTGGTATGAGAGCTTCTTTTCCAAAAGCTGCAAAGGCTGAATTATGTAGAGGTAAATAAACGACGCAGTTTATCGCCCTCACGTTTGACGGCCGGCTTGACGCCTTGAACTTCAGCAGCGTAGGCAAATCAACGGCGCAGCGCCATAAAGCGGCGCGTAGAATTTTTTTGTTCCCGTTGCTAAGAAATTTCGTGGCGGCGGCAATGGCATGTCGTTCTGCCGGTTGATTGCATCTTATACGGCGCGAAGCGCGGACGGACTTAAATATCCGAGCCTTCGCGCCGTATTTTTTTACTCCGCCGCGCGCTCCGGCGCATCGCAAGATGTTTTTTACGTAATAAATCACAAAATAATTTTGTTTTACATCTGGACATAACGCCTTGCAGTGATATAATGCGAGCGATGGTTAGTTATAACTAACTATATTTTGATACTAATTTATATCAGTCACGCAGGCGCGGCGATAGCGCACGGCTCTGTGTGTGTATGCAGTCAGCAGCGTGGAAGTTAGCTTTTGCTAATAAATTGTTTTAAGCAGCTTAAATTCCGCGGACGAGTCCGATGGCGGGAAAGCGAGGCGAATCCACCGAAATGCCAATAGGAGCGGCGCGGTTTTAAGGCGAGGGCGAATTGGGTAGGGGCATGGGCAAAATGATGGAATCCATCCCTGCAAGGAAACATTGGATACTTGTACATGTTTGCGCACACCCCCAAGAGTTATGCTTTCGCGATACACAGGTACAAACATATAGAAGATAGCAACATTTCGACTGAGATTCAAGGGGGAAACACCGATATGAGAAAATTTCTGGCTGTTCTGGCGATGGCTGCGATGACGGCCTTCGCCGCTCCGGCTTTTGCGGCAGTCAATCCTTTTATGGACGTCCCGCAGGGGCATTGGTCGTATGACGCGGTGGGGCTTCTGGCTTCGCGCGGCATCGTTTCCGGCTATCCAGACGGCGCTTTTAAGGGCGGTCAGCCCGCCACGCGCTACGAGATGGCTTCCATCGTCGCGCGCGCGCTCGTGACCGTGGATGCTGAGAAGGCGGGCAAGCAGGATATGGAGCTTCTAAAGAAGCTTGTTATGGAGTTCAAGGACGAGCTCGACGCGCTCGGCGTCAGGGTTGACTCGCTCGACAAGCGCGTCGGCGTGCTTGAGGAGCGCCTCGGCGGCTGGCAGGTCAACGGACAGGTCTGGTTTGACGCGCAGTTCGCGAGCAACAATGATCAGAACGAGAATTCATATTCAGGCGACGGCGCTTCTAAAAATCAGTTCGGCTTCTCGTTCGCGCGCTTCATGCTCACGAAGTACATCGACGAGAATACCTTCTTCTTCGCTCGCTTCAACTCCGACAGCTTCAGCGGCGATCTTAAGGGCTGGTACGCCGACCGCTTCTACGTCCAGATGAAGCTGCCCTGGGACGTCACATTTACGCTCGGACGTCAGGTCTCCGACTGGGAGGGCGACGCGGAGCTGTATCACTCGATTATGGGCGAGCCTGAGGGCGGAGTCTGGAAGGATCAGACTTACGACGGGTTCAACTTCCAGAAAAGCTTCGGCATGCTCGACGCCGAGGTCCTCGTCGGACGCAACGACGATATGATCACAGACAGCTACTCAAGCGCAACCGAGGGCCTTTTCAGCGACCCGGATAAAACAGGAAATACGAATTCTTTCATGGAGTACGGCCTCAAACTGCAGGCCAACTTCAGCGAGAACTTCCACCTCGGCGTGATGGGCCTCTACTTCGACGCTGACAACATAGACGATTTGACGAATGTTGACCCGGCATACTCCGGCATAATCGCCGGAGACGCGCTCGACGTGCAGCAGTACGGCGCGTACTTCGGCTACAGCTTTACTCCCGCTATAGCGCTGCGCGGCTACTTCTACTGGCAGAACCTCGACGACGGCTGGCGCGTCGCCGACGACAGCCCGACGACTTGGAGCGCCCTCCTCGACGTGAAGCAGGACCTCCTCAAATTCACCTCGCTGTGGGTGCAGTACATAGAGCAGGACAACTCGTTCATAGGCCCGCGCGCCGCGAACCAGTACCCGACGATAGCCTCGCCGGGCCTCGACGGCCCAGTCGGCGCGGACGGCACGAACAAAACGTGGCTCATCACCGCGGAGCAGCAGTGGAACGACAAGTGGAGCAGCTTCCTGCAGTACGTAACGACCGACTGGGATTCCTCCGCTTACGACGACACGGACCAGTATTCGATAGGCATCGGCTATCAGTACTCGCCCGCCATCAAGTTCTGGCTCGCCTATAACTACATCGACTACGGCGACAGGACCGACGGCGGCTACACCGGCAACGAGAGCGTAGTGCTCTTCCGCACGGCGATAGACTTCTAGCCAAAGCGTAAAAACACGGACGGAGCCTCCTTCATCGGAGGTTCCGTTTTTTTCGTCCGTCGCGCGGCAGAGAGTCACAGAGCCCTATATCTGCTCTTGTTGGTGTACTTGACGGAGGCGAGCAGTCCGAGTTGTTCGAATTTCACGACGAAGGCGCGCACGGTCGCGTAGGCGGCGCTTCGGAAATCGCGCTCCAGCGTCTTCGTCGAGAATTCTTCCGCGCCGTAGTACGACTGCACGAATTCCCACAGCTCGCGCTCTTTCGTCGTTATTTTCCCCTCTTTCATCAGTTCCGCGAAACGCTCCGCGCTTTCGCCCGTTTCACGAAGCGGCCCGATTTTTCCGTAAACTTCGCGCGCGAAGAACGAAAGGAACGGCGTTACGTCCAATATTCCCGTTATGCCGGCGTTGCGCAGAACGAGAGTAAACGCCTCGCGGTATTCCGCCCGCGCCGCGTTTACGCTGCGCGACAGCGGCACAGCGAGCGACGCATGATATCCCATGCGCGCGAGAACCCACAGATGTATCATGCGCGCGGCGAGGCCGGAGCGGCTTCCGATAGGGCGCGAGTGAAGCACAAAAAAATGTATCGCGGCGGCCTTGAGCAGCTCGTCAATATCGTCTTCTGAATTTACGAAATCTGTCAGAGCTTGAAGAAAATCCGAAATTTTACCGGCATTCTCAGACATTCCGGCTTTGCCGTGAACATTTCCGCCGGACGTATCTTCGCGTAACGCCGCCGGAGTTTCCGTCTCCGTCCGCCCGCTTTCGAGCGCCGGGGGCGGTTCAAGAAGCCGCAGCAGCTTTTCGGCATTGCGCTCCGTTATGACGTTCGCGTCGTCGGATATGAAGTCGAGCGCGAGCTTCATACAGTAAGCGAGATTTTCGCAGTACCCGGACGGAGCAGAGCCGTTGAGGATATTCCTGACATTCTCAAACGATACGTCTATCCCCTCAAGCGCTAGGGACGAGACGATCTCCTCCGCCATGGCGGCGAACGGATAAGGCCGCGCGTATCCGCCGTGCGTCATAAGAATCCTCGCGGCCTTGGCGCAGCTTCCGGCCTTGACGCGGATATAGGCGAACCTCCGCCCCGAGGCATCGCGCAGCGGCAGCTCCGTATAAGCGACATCGTTCAGCAGAGAGACGAACTCGCGGAAAGCCGCCTCTGAATATCTGCCGCGCATCCGCTCAAAATCGAAAAACCGTTCGTCGGAGAACATCCGGTGAAATTGTAAAAACTCCATATATTCCTCCCGCAGAGCGCAGAAAGGCGAAGCGCCGGAACGCGCTCCGCCTTCCCCATAAACCGAAGCGGGACAAAGGCGTAAAGCCCCCGTCCCGCGCTTTTACATATAACCGATATAACTGGAGCTCCCCAAGCCGCTACATGTTCTTCGACAGCTCGTCCAGACGCGACTGGATAGTGTTTATCTCGTCCTTGATGGCGTCGAGGCGCGCCTGCTCGGATGATTCGTCCTTACGGAGATTCTCGAGACGCTTGATAAGGCGGTCCGTCTCGATACGCGCCGCCGTCGTCCCCTGGTAGAGCTTTGTCGGGTCGTCGTTCGCGACGTCCCACTGGAAGCGCGTAGCGTTGCCGCGCGTAAGCGATGGGGAAATAGTGCCTCGCAGCTCGAGCGTAACACTCTTGACTCCCTCGAGAAGGTCTTTGCCAGTCTTTTCGTCGTAACGCGGAAAATAAATCAACCCTTCTTTTTGTCCCTGGAACGCGAAGTTGAAGCGTTTGTCGTAGTCAGCAGGCTTATAGCTTTTATTCTTGATTAGAAGCTTAACCATGATGTCAAATGGGCCGAGGTGCATCGTCGGGCCGTTGTTGATGAACTCTATCTGTATCGGTATCATTTCATCAAGTCTCAGCGCCTGGAGGAATTTGTACTTGTAGTCTTCCGTCTCCTGCTGGGTCCAGAGGTTCTTTTCAGCTTCGCGCTGTATGTAAGCCTCGATGAATTCCGCAGAATAATACGTAGCTTTTACCTCCATGTTGCTGATGTCGTCTTCTCTGTCGATGTATTTCACAGACTTCGTCCACCTGTCGAGCACCTGTTCAAAAGACGCAGCCGAGGCACAAGAGATGGCGGAGACGGAGAGGATTGCGGCGATAAGCAGCAGCGGTATAAACTTACTTTTTTTCAATGTTTTTCCTCCTGTGATATTTTTTATGGATTCTGAACTTGCGTGAGCAAGATAACAGGCGGTGATATTTCGCGCCCGCCGTTTGAAGGACGGCGTGTTTCAGATTTCTCCGGATACATATTGGAACCCGCTATCGGGGTAGACATTGCATTAAGACGTTTGCTCTTGGTGGTATAAAGCCGAGTTGTGTAAATACTTTTTACGAAGCGGCTTTGCCAGCCTTAGGACGAGGCTGGCAAAGAGCCATTAACAAAACAGAGGCCCGAAGGCCTCTGTTTTGTGTTTAGGTAGAGCTTATTATTGCGTTCAGCCTAGAAGTTGATAGCCGTACGGAACTGAATGACGTGATCCTTGTCGTTGAAGCCCTGCGTATTGTTATCGCCGTAGTCGACTTCATCGTAAGCGAGACGGAAGGCGATGGCGGGCGTGTACTGGTAGGTTACGCCGATGCCGTAGCCCTTCGCGTCGTCAAGTCCGTCTGTATCAAAGTCGGCCTGCTGATAGCGGAGGTAGCTGCTCCACTTGTCGTTCCATTTCTGCTCAGCATAGATGAAGAACAGATCGGAAGTGCCGTCGTTCCACGGCATATTGTCGGTGATGTTGGCCGCGTTGCCGGTGATAGCATCGAAGCTGTACGGGTTTCTCACTCCAACGAACGTGTTGTCGTGCTGCATGTACTCAAAGCGAAGTCCTGTGAACTTGAGAAGATCCTGTTTGATGTCGAGTACGGCTTTCCAAGCTGTCGGGCTGTCTTCAGTTGCACTGCCGATTCTCTCAAATTTGCTTGCATAATAACCATTCAGCATACCTTCATCCAGATCCTGCCAGTAGTAGATACCCTGAATGGCGATAGCCGGTGTGAAGTTATAGCTAAGATACGCGCTATAGGTTGACATATCCTGGTTATCAAACACAGGATCATCGCCATCTTCTACAACCCAGACGCCGTTGATGCCAAGGAAGAAGTTCTCACTGGGCTGCCATGTAAGATCAAGAGCATAGTGCATAAAGTTTGACTCAACACCATTGTCTGCTTTATCTTCATTATAGAATCCGGAATCAGAGTTGCGGCCTACAACGCCTCTCGCATAGAAATTGTTCCACTGCTTCGTGAACTGGAAACCGTCTACACGGTAGTCTCCGTAAATGGCATCGTTGTCGACGTAGAGACCGTGATCGGCTTCAAAGTCGAGGAAGAAACGTCCGACGCGGAACTGTATATCCCACGGAAGCATCGTGTCGACATAGACGTTGCGGAGGCGGAACGTACCGTCACCATAACCGAACCCGCCGCCCGAAGACTCAGAACCGCCGCGGAACTCAGCGTAGAAGCTGGTGTTCTCACTAATCTGCTTCGTGAGATAGAAGCGCATCTGTGACTTCTGGAAGGAATTGTCGTACCCTGTCTGTGTATAGCTCGTGTGGTCCTGATCTCCACCCGCGAAGTCGGCTTCGAAGTAGAAACGTCCGGCAAGCTTCCATCCGCCGAGGTTGTCCTCAAGCACCGCGACGCGCTTGTCGAGGGAATCGACCTTCACGCCGAGGGCGTCGAGCTCATCCTTGAATTCCATGACGAGCTTCTTGAGGAGCTCCATATCCTGCTTGCTGGCCTTTTCAGCGTCAACCGTCACAAGAGCGCGCGCCACTATCGACGCCATCTCATAACGAGTCGCCGGCTGGGCACCCTTGAATGCG
>NZ_NFJQ01000018.1 GCF_002159945.1 Cloacibacillus sp. An23
TGGCGAAAAAGGTACGCATTATTCGCCACCTTGAGGCGAAAGGCTCGTTACACGACGGAGGTGAGGCTGCGATGATAGATCTGTTCGAACACAATCAAACAGCATACGACAAAGCAGTCTCCATGCTCGCAGAGCGCGGCAAAACGGTCGTCGTGCATCCTACCGGCACAGGCAAATCATTCATCGCCTTCAAGCTCGCGGAGGACAATCCATCGTCGCGCATACTCTGGCTCTCGCCGAGCGAATATATCTTCCGTACGCAGCTGGAGAATATAAAGTCAGTCTGCGGCTATGAGCCTCATAACGTTGAATTCCGTACCTACGCAAAACTCATGCAGACAGACGGCGATGGCATAGCGAAACTCAGGCCCGATTACATAATCCTCGACGAATTCCACCGCGTAGGAGCCGAAATGTGGGGCAAAGGCGTTGAGAGATTATTCGACGCCTATCCAAACGTCCCCGTGCTTGGTCTCTCTGCTACAAGCATCCGTTACCTCGACAACCGCCGCGACATGGCCGACGAACTCTTCGACGGCAATGTCGCGTCAGAAATGACACTAGGCGAAGCCGTAGTCAGAGGCATACTCACGCCTCCCGAATACGTGCTCTCTATCTACTCCTGCTCTAAAGACATAGAAAAATACCAGAGCCGCATCCGCAGGGCCAAAACGAAAGCTACTCGTGACGAAGCCCAGAAAAAACTCGACGCCCTCCGCCGTTCCTTAGAAAACGCGGAAGGCTTAGATACGGTATTTACCAAACACATAAAAGACAGGGAAGGCAAATACATAATCTTCTGCTCGAACGTAGAACATCTGCGTGAAACGGAGACACACATACACGAATGGTTCTCGGGCGTGGATAGTTCCCCCGTAATCTACAAAGCCTACTCCGAAGACGCGGAATCCTCTAAAGCTTTCGACGCATTCAGGAAAGACGATTCATCTCATCTGAAACTCCTGCTCTGCATAGACATGCTCAACGAAGGCATCCACGTAGACGGAGTGTCGGGCGTAATACTCCTGCGTCCGACAATATCTCCAATAGTCTACAAACAGCAGATAGGCAGAGCCTTGTCGTCAGGTAAGGGCCATAGAGATAATGATGGTAACTCTGTCCCAGTAATAATCGACATAGTAAACAACATAGAAAATCTCTACTCAATCTCCGCCGTACAAGAAGAGATGAACACGGCCATAAACTACTACAGAGGCACGGGACAGGAAGACAAAATAATAAACGAGACATTCACCATAATAGACGAGACGAGAGACAGCAGACAGCTCTTCTGCGAACTCGAAGAGACGTTATCCGCCAGCTGGGACTCCATGTATAAACTGGCGAAAGACTACTACGAAAAACATCATGACCTTGATGTCCCGAGACGCTACGTAACGAACGGCGGCTACGCCTTAGGCTCATGGCTGAACACACAGAGGTTGGTCAAAGCCGGCAGAATCTGCGGCCTCCTTTCAGAAGAAAGAATAAAGAAACTCGACGCCATAGGCATGGAGTGGCGGAACAGATACGACCGCGCATGGGATAAATATTATCGGGGGCTTTGCGAGTATAAATACAAAAACGGCAACATAGATATAAAAGCCGGATACGTAACAGAGGACGGCATAGACCTCGGGAACTGGATAACCAACATACGCGCCTCAAAACACGGCGGACGCAAAGGGTATTACCTGACAGACGAACGTATCGCCATGCTTGACAGGCTCGGCATGATATGGGACAAGCTCGATTACCAATGGGAGAGGAACTATCAGGCCTGCGTTGAATACTATAAGACAAACCGCGATCTTGATATTCCAGCCCATTACGTGGCGGAGGACGGGCTCCGCATAGGCGCGTGGATACGCCGCATGAGAAAAGCGAGAGACGGCAGAATGAAAAACGCCGCGCCGCTTACGCCGGAGCAGACAGCCCGCCTAGACGCAATAGGCATGGAATGGCAGGACTCATATACGAAACAATGGGAATACGGCTACGAACAGGCTAAAGCATATTTTGCCGCGCACGGGAACCTCGACGTCCAGGCAGCCTACGTGACCGAAAACGGCTTCCCGCTCGGTAAATGGCTCAAAAGGCACACGCAGGTCAATGACAAAACCGGAAAGCCGATGATAAAAATCACATCTGAACGTAAGGCCAAACTCGACGCCCTCGGTTTTTCATGGTGCGGAGACGATTCGTGGGAAAGACGAGTGGCCGCGTGCAGAGAATACAGAGCCGAACACGGCGATCTCAACGTCTCTCAGCAATACGTGACGGCCGACGGCATATGGCTTGGTAAATGGCTCTACGAGTGCAGAAAAGCCCATAGAAACGGTGGACTTGGAAAAACTAGGAAATTAAGCCATGAGCAGATCGGAGAACTCGAAGCGCTGGGCATAGACTGGCGTACTCCGGCGGAGAAAGCATGGGAAGAAAAGTATAATGCCGCCGCTGAAATGCTGGAAAAAATGAGGCTGATGAACGATAAAACTGCGATAAACGCGGAATATCCGCCGAGCCACAGCTTACGCCAGTGGCTCGTAAGGCAGCGCAGTCTGTTGCGTCACGGGAAATTAACAAACGAACAGATAACACGGCTCAGCGCGCTGAACGTGATACACATGGCCGGGTGACAGAAATGTACAGACATTATATTAAGCGACTAATAGATATCATACTTTCGTCATGCGCCCTTCTCGTCCTCGCCCTTCCGATGACCGTAATCGCCGCCATCGTAAAGCTAGACTCCAAAGGCCCGGTGCTCTTCTGGCAGAAGCGCGTCGGCATACATAAGTCTACCTTCATGATGCCGAAATTCAGGACGATGTACATAAACGCGCCAGCCAACATGCCTACCAACATGCTTAACGATCCATCGAAATGGATCACAAAAAGCGTAGCGTGGTTAAGAAAACTATATTTAGATGAATTTCCACAGATATTATTTATCTTAACAAATAAAATGTCCGTTATTGACCATAAGATTAACGCCTTCAAACGAGTACGAACCGTTTATTAAGCAAGACAGAGATAAATGGCTATGGAGCGGAACCAGACCGTTACAGGAGACATGAAGCGAAGATGAAGACCAAACCCGCAAAACGAATCCTACTATCCTACCCGCACATGAGCGGAGACGAACTGAGGCTCGTAAAAGACGCATTCGAATCCAACTGGATAGCGCCTCTCGGCCCGCACGTCGATGCATTTGAAAAAGAGACCGCGGCATACGCCGGAGTAAAATCGGCTCTCGCCCTCTCCAGCGGAAGCGCCGCCATACACCTCGGCCTCAGACTGCTTAACGTGCAGGCCGGAGACATGGTCTTCTGCTCCACGCTGACCTTCATAGCTTCAGTAGCTCCGGCTATGTACCAGAACGCCGTCCCCGTCTTCATCGACTCCGACGAAGAGACATGGAACATGTCTCCCGTAGCATTGCAAAAAGCGTTCTGTGACGCTGAAAAAACAGGCAGAATGCCCAAATGCGTCATAGTCGCCGAACTCTACGGACAGCCGCCCAAAATAGACGAGATACAGAAAATCTGCGCAAAATACAACGTCCCGATACTTGAAGACTCTGCCGAAGCCTTAGGCGCTACATACGACGGCAAAAAATGCGGCTCCTTCGGCAAAGTAGGAATCTACTCATACAACGGCAACAAAATAATAACCACCTCAGGCGGAGGAATGCTCCTCTCCGACGACGAAGAATACATAGAAAAAGCCAGATTCTGGTCAACCCAGGCCAGAGACAAAGCGCCGTGGTACGAACACACCGAAATAGGCTACAACTACAGAATGAGCAACATCCTCGCCGCCATAGGCAGAGGCCAGATGCTCCATCTTGAAGAACGCATAAACAGAAGAAGAGCCATATACAGCAAATACAAACAGGAACTTGAAAAAATCCCCGGCATAACCCTGATGCCGGAGACGCCGAAATCCCGTTCCATCCAATGGCTCACGGCGATAACGATAGACAAAGATATAACCGGCAAGACATTCATGGACGTACTCAACTATCTGAACGAACAGAACATAGAAACACGTCCCGTCTGGAAACCCATGCACCTTCAGCCGTACTTTAGGCAGATGAACGCGAAATACTTCACTCACGGAGACGGAGAAAACGGCAGCGTATCCGACAAGCTCTTCGGCACGGGGCTGTGTCTGCCCTCGGCTTCTGCTATGACAGACGACGAGCAGGACTACGTAATAGAAGCGGTAAAAGAAGCCGTAACAAGATAAGAACGCCATGGATGAAGAATAGACAGGTAAGAAAAGAAGAAATAAGAAATGTCTAAAAGCAAGCCGATCCAGAGAACGCTCAAAAGAGCGTTCGACATATGCGGAGCAGCGACGGGGCTGATAATATTCTCCCCCGTGCTTATCTGGACGGCATACAGGATAAACAAAGAAATGGGCCGGCCCATCTTCTACAACAGAGAAAGGGCCGGAGAAGGAGGAAAGCCCTTCAAACTCTACAAATTCAGAACCATGACCGACGCGAGAGACAAGAATGGAAACCTCCTGCCTGACGCGGAAAGAATAACGCCCATAGGACAGAAAATCCGTTCCTCCAGCAGAGACGAACTGCCGCAGCTTTTAAACGTGCTGTTAGGAGACATGAGCCTGGTAGGCCCGAGGCCGCTGCTTCTAGACTACGTTCCGCTCTACAGCGAAGAGCAGAGAAAAAGGCTCGGCGTACCTCAGGGCATAACAGGCTGGGCGCAGATACACGGCAGAAACGCGACGACATGGGAAGAGAGATTCAAGAACGACGTCTGGTATGCGGACAACTGGTCATTCTGGCTGGACATAAAAATCATACTGGCGACTGTAAGCAAAGTATTGAAACACGAAGGGATAAGTGCTGAGGGCGAGGCTACTATGCCGAGGTTTACGGGGGAAATTAATATGACTAATAAAATAATCAACATCATACAAGAAATTCTAGAAACAGATGTAAACGAGCAAACAAGGGTTGATAGTTGCCCTAATTGGACCTCATTAAAAATGCTTCAGATAATTATGGCACTCGAAGAAGAGGGAATTGCTATTCCAATAGAAAAAATGGCTCAGATACATAGCGTAGCTGACCTTATTAGGTTGTCGGAGAACTAGAGTGCAGAAATTGTTAATCTACGGCGCTAGTGGGTTGGGCCGTGAAATCTTAGATATGATAGAGGAAATCAACTCAATCACCCCCCAATATAAAATAGAGGGGTGGATTGACGATGGCGTTCCATCCGGTGCAGTTATAAACAATGTTACTGTCCTCGGCAATATTAATTATATTGCTACAGTTGATTCATGCGCAGTAGTTCTGGCTATAGCAGATCCAAATATTAAAGAACAGTTATATAACAAAATTAAAGCTGAGAACACACAGATAGTTTTTCCTATCATCGTACACCCTTCATCAAGTGTATCACCGCTATCTGAGCTTGATGAAGGCGTTATTATCACGCGTTTTTGTTGGGTAACGGCGAATACAAGGATAGGTAAATGCGTTCTGTTGAATACAAGATGTGACGTCGGGCATGACTCACGGATTGGCAACTTTTCATCGTTAATGCCTAGCGTGAATATCTCAGGTAATGTGACTACCGGCAAGAAAGTATATATCGGTGTGCAGTCTGCTTTACTCCAAGGGCTAAGCATTGGCGATAACGCAATCATCGGGATGGGCAGCAAAGTCATGACCAACGTTCCGCCTAACTGCACAGTTCTGGGCAATCCTGCAAAAATCATACAGAGGCGTGAAAAATGCTAGCGCTGCTTTCGAACGTCACCATAGACTCGCTGGCCCAGTCCGCAGCCAAACTCACGGGAGCAGAAATCTACACCTCTTCCGGCTACAACACATGGGTGCAGGAACTGCTTTCCGCGTCCTTCGGCGGCACTATACCCGAATGCGTATTCCTTATTCTCGACGGCACGCAGCTCATGGGCGACGCTTTCCCGACAGACTGGCCTTCAGCCAA
>NZ_NFJQ01000019.1 GCF_002159945.1 Cloacibacillus sp. An23
GCCGAGCTCGTTGAGGCCGAAATCCAAGCCGAAGCGGAGAAGAATCTATGGACGCAAGACGAGCTTGAGAGATACAAATACAAGTATCTACAAGTGCTTAACCTAAGCGAGATGATTCCAATAAAAGTTGAATTTGTAAACAACGGCCCCACTATGCACCCCGGGCCTTTCGATAAGATGATAGACATGAAAGTCGGCAACAAGACTTATGAGCCTGTGGACTACGATAAACGTCTAAACTTCCCGTTCCAAGGGGAAAAGGAAGGGCTAGTATTCTTTAATCGCTTTGACCCCAAGACAGGGAAAAATATCCTTGACGGACAAAAGCGAGTAACAATAACAATGAGCTCAGGAATAAGCTCAATGATAGCCGGCCGCGGCAGAACTGCGAGTTTTTTCTGGGACATCAACAACGACGACCCGAGCAAGCTCTACGCGGGAGCGACCGCGGCGCGGCTTGAGACCGACCGTCTTATCAAGCGCCTTGAAAATCTGCGCAAAGACAAGGAAGAAGAAGCCGCCAAGATGAAGGCCATCGACGACGAGATAAACACTATCCAGTCAAGGCTCGACGAGCTAGCCGCTATTCAGTAGCGCGGCTCCGTGACGATATAGCGGAAAATCAACGCACATCCGGTATAATACAAAAAGCGCGCAAACGCAATGACGCGACAAGCCCTCGACTCACGTCGGGGGCTTGTCGCATTTTGTGATGGTACAACAGATGACCGGCGTAGAAAAATGCGCGTCGGACGCCGATAGTACGGTATCTGGCTTTGCTGCTGCGCTTCTCTACTATATAATTAATTTTTGCAAAAATTTATGTTGTCTTACAAATTTTCTGCTTTTCGGTGTTAGGAGTACCGTGTGGCAAGCTTCCGAAGCTCCGGGTGAGAACACCAAATGTGTACAAAGTGATACGCTCATTTAATTTTTATACCCAATTTATGTCGCTCAGAAATCTTCTGCGCCCGGTGAAACTGGCGGGCCTGCGTGGTCTCCGCCCAGTACACAGAAGCTGTTAGTTTGGGTCACATCGCTTTTGTTTATGCCTCGGTGCTCAATCAGGAGATTCTGCCCAGAAGCATTGCGGAATGACGGTATTTCTTATACAAAGTTAAAATGCCATATAGCTTATTAATAGCGGCTGCTGCGTTTGGACAGATGTTTCGTCTTGAAGATTGCCGCATGACGTATTTATTTGCGGTTTTAATTATAGTGGGCTTGACAAACGCACAAAACCCCGTCGCCCCGCAAATCTTCTGTGCCCGGTGAAACGGGGCAGGCTCTGCTGGGCCTCCGGCATGGTGCGCTAGAGGCAGATTTAAGGCCTTGCCATACAGCTCCGTTCTCTAACGTTCTCCGCGGAGATTCTGGCCGGAAGATTGCCGGAATGACATAGGAATGACATAATTGTTTGTTACCATTAGTTAAATTATTTTAATACTAAATAATTATAAAGAATGGTCATACGGCTGTACAGACAAATAAGCGGCGGCTTTTCGCCGCCGCTTTCGCTCAACTATTTCCGCGCGCCGCAAGTTCCGGCGTTTTTCTGCTATTCCGCTCCTTCGCAGATTGCGATGGATTTCGAAGCGCCGATGCGCTCGGCTCCTGCTTCTATCATTTTTTTCGCCGTTTCCGCGTCGCGGATGCCGCCGGAGGCTTTTACTTTAACGGCGGGGCTCACTGCTTTTCTCATGAGGCGGACGTCGTGTTCGGTCGCGCCGCCTGTGGAGAAGCCGGTCGAGGTTTTTACGAATTTCGCTCCGGCGGCTTCGGCAGCGCGGCAGGCGGCTATTTTTTCTTCGTCCGTGAGCAGGCATGTTTCTATTATGACTTTGACCGCAGCTTCCGGAACGGCTTGCACGACGGCGCGGATGTCGTCTTCGACTGCTTTTAGTCCGCCGTCTTTGAGCAGGCCGACGTTTATCACCATGTCGATTTCCGACGCTCCGTCGTTTGCCGCGCACCGCGCCTCGAAGGCTTTGGCTTCCGCACTCATTGCGCCGAGCGGGAACCCTACGACTGAGCATACGGCGACGCCGCTGTCTTTCAGCATGTAGGCCGCGAGTTTCACGCGCGACGAGTTTACGCATACCGAGGCGAATCCGTATGCGCGCGCTTCTTCGCAGAGCTTTTTTATGTCGGCCGCCGTCGCCGCCGGGTTCAGGTTTGTGTGGTCTATGTATTTCGCCAGGTTCATTTTATGCCTGTTTTCCCTCCGAGTTCGGTTATTCGGCGCTTCAGCACTTCGTCGAAGATGGCGAGCGCCGCGGCGGAGCTCGTCTTCGGGTGTCTGTGCGTCAGTTTGTAGTATATTATATCGGGGGGCGTTTCGTGAAGCCGGCAGAATACGGCGCGGGGCTGTTCGCTCATGAACTGCGCGCGCGCGGACTCAGGTATCATGCACCATTGTCCCGGACGCCGCATGAGGAGCGTCGCGAGCTTTATGGAGTCTACTTTGACTTTGAGCGTTTTCATCGGGTCCCATATATGGTCGTGCCACAGGCGGTATCCGCCGCTCCATTCTATGTAGAATTCCATCCCTTGGTCGAGGTCGGTCGGGCGCAGGTATTCCGCCGTTTCTTCGCCGTCGTTCGGTATGCGCGCGACGATGAAGCCTTCGCGGTATATCGGCTCCATCTGGACGTATCTGGCGCTTTCCTCGTGGATGACTATCGCCGCGTCGAGCGCCCTGCTTTCGACCGCCTGGTACATCATGTCCGACGGATCGGTGACTATGCGGAGGTAGACAGGCGGCTCGTGTTCCAGCAGCGCGCCGTAGACGGGCGGCAGGAGGCGGCAGTTGACGCTTTCGGAGCCTCCTACAGCCAGAGAATAGGCGGAGCCGGGCGTGCGGGCGTTGGCTATTTCACGGCTGATTTCCTGCCATTTCAATGCGAGCGGGAGGAAGCTCTCCCCCGCGGGGGTCAGTTTTATGGATTTCATACCCTTCTGCCGGTCTACGAGTATCATTCCCATGTCGTTTTCCAGCTCGTTCAGGTTGTAGCTTATGGTGGACTGGGTGACGCTCAGAAGCTCCGCGGCTTTGCCGAGCGTCCTGGACATGGCGACGGCCAGAAAGGTTTCTATCCCTTTTTCATGCAACAACGGTCACATCCTTCCGTTTGAAAAGTTTGCCCGGCGGTTTGGGCTCGCCGCGTAAAATAAAGGCGGGCGCCGCGCGGGGCCGGCGCAGGTTATACGCCGGAGCCGAGGCGGGACCCGCTCTCAGCGTTCCGGCGGACGCAGCCGCCGGAAAACGCGGTGTTATTGTCCGAGCAGCGTGAGCATGGCTCCCGCGGCGACCGCAGTGCCGATGACTCCGGCGACGTTCGGGCCCATTGCGTGCATCAGGACGTAGGAGCCGGGGAATTCTTTCTGCACCACCTTCTGGCAGACGCGCGCCGCCATCGGGACGGCGGAGACGCCGGCCGCGCCTATGACGGGGTTGATCTTGCCGCCGGAGGCGACCTTCATGATCTGTCCGAAGATGACGCCGCCCGCCGTGCTGAATATGAAGGCTACCAGGCCGAGGAATATTATCTTAATCGTCGCGACAGTAAGGAACGTTTCGGCGTTCATCGTGCCGCCGACGGAGATTCCGAGGAATATCGTCGTCGCGTTGAGCACTTCGTTCTGCGCCGCCTGCGACAGACGCTCGGTGCATCCGCATTCACGCAGCAGGTTTCCGAACATCAGCATACCGATGAGGGGGACGGCGGCGGGAAGGACGAGACCGCAGGCTATCGTCGAGATTATCGGGAAGAGGATGCGCTCGGTGCGCGAGACGGGACGGAGCTGCTCCATCTTGATTCCGCGGTCGGCCTTGGTCGTGAGGAGCTTGATGACGGGGGGCTGAATGAGCGGGACGAGCGACATGTAGCTGTACGCGGCGACCGCGACGGCGGGAAGTATTTCGCGCGCGAGCTTCGAGCAGAGGTAGATGGCGGTCGGGCCGTCAGCTCCGCCGATGATGCCTATGCCGGCGGCCTGCTGAATCGTGAAGCCCATGAACATAGCGCCGATGACGGCCACGAAGACGCCGAGCTGCGCCGCCGCGCCGAGAAGGAAGGTCACGGGGTTGGCGAGCAGCGGACCGAAGTCGGTCAGGGCGCCGATGCCCATGAATATTATAATCGGGTAGATTTCATGACGAATACCGAACATGACATAATAAAGGAATCCGCCTTCGTCGAGTATGCCGGACAGCGGCAGGTTGACCAGCATACATCCGAACGCGATGGGCATAAGGAGAAGCGGTTCGAAATCCTTCGCGATAGCGAGGTAAAGAAGAATAAAGGACACAAGGAGCATTATCAGGTTTCCCTGAGAGAGGGCGACGAGACCGGACTGATCGATGACGCCCTTCAAAGCGGTCATGTAAAGTTCCATAATTATTTAGCCTCCGAAGTTTTCTTATCAAACATACTAACAAGCCTGTTCGTTCCGAGCATTACCATCATAAGACCGATGATGACGAGAAAAACGATGCTCATCGCGATGAAGGACATGACGAGGGCTCCGGCAGCGCCGGAGAAATACGAGCTGAGAGATGCGACGTCGGGCATGAGATGCGCCTCCTGTTCAAAAATACCCGCCTGGGCGGGAAAAGCTCAGAGCCGCGCGAAAAGCGGCGGAAATGCAAATAAAACGCCCACGCAGGCGCTATTCCCTCTTCTGCACCGTCTTAGGCTCCGCCACGCCGCATTGACGTGTTGGGACGGCAGATATATCCGTCTCGCCGCCGGCGAGACCTGCTGAAAAACCGGTAAGTTCAAAAAAACGCGCCGAATGCGGGACGGCGGCGCGCGAAGCGAAAAACTTCGGCCTGTGCCCCTTGAGCGCGGCGAAAGGCAAAATAACTTCGGAGGCGGAAGACGGAACGAAGCAGCCGTCGCAGAGCGAATGCGGCAAACCTCCGCGCACGACGGAGGCAGCGCGCGACACGCACGGGACGGGGGCGGCGCAGCACGATGAAGCGGCGACCATAACGGCCGCGAAAACCGCCACAAGCACGGCAAGCTTCTTCTCCCGCCACAGACAACGCATATCGGAGCCCCCTTCCGAAAATTTCGACACTCCGCACATTAAATACATCTTTCCTCTATATTTAGACACCGTAATTTTACTTATAATATATAACATTCCGATTTATCCGCCGTTTGCAGTCAAAAGCGATAAAAGCCGGAAAATCCTGTGCTGAGGCTGATTTCAGACATTTCGGGGGAAAGCTGGCGCGCGCGGCGGAAGCTCACGGCCTTCTATGGAGAGGCGCGCGCAGCCACGGAATAGCAAATGCCCTCCGCGCGGCGCGCGCGGAGAAACTGTGCGCTCACCTCAGCGCGGAGGCCGTATATGAGCGACCGTTCAAATAAAGAATTATCTGCAAATATAGAATTTTAAGACCGGCACTCCGAATTATCGCAAAATTCTATTTTTAGTTGAACTCATGCCCAAAACGCGGCAGAGAGTCACAGAGCCCTATATCTGCTCTTGTTGGTGTACTTGACGGAGGCGAGCAGTCCGAGTTGTTCGAATTTCACGACGAAGGCGCGCACGGTCGCGTAGGCGGCGCTTC
>NZ_NFJQ01000020.1 GCF_002159945.1 Cloacibacillus sp. An23
GCGCGCCACTATCGACGCCATCTCATAACGAGTCGCCGGCTGGGCACCCTTGAATGCGATTTACAGCTTTTTGCTAATCTTTTTGATATGTTTATATACTTTAGGCATTCTAATTCATTAACATATAGTATTTTCTATATGCTTTATGCTGACTATATCGTCCTGTTTTTCGCACATTGTTACACAAGCGTTATACGCTGGCGGTTTTTGCCTGGTATGCGTAGCGTGCCGGGATACGAAAAACACCGGCGCTTTTGTGTCTCGCCGGTGTTTTTGTAGGTCGTTTGTTTTTGTTTAAAGCGGGTTGTATTCGGTCTTTGTCTGCGCGATGAATTCGTCGAAAGTCATCGAGCCCATGTCGCCTTTTGAGCGCTCGCGCACCGCGACGGTGCCGTTTTCGGCTTCTTTAGCGCCGATTACGAGCATGTAGGGGATTTTCTGGAGCTGCGCGTCGCGGATTTTTTTGCCGAGTTTTTCGTCGCGCTGGTCTATCTCGACGCGGATGCCGGCCTCGCGCAGTTTCGCGGCGGTCTCTTCCGCGTAGGGGATATAGTCCTGCGCCACGGGCAGCAGGCGCGCCTGTACCGGCGCGAGCCAGAAGGGGAACGCGCCGGCGTAGTTCTCGATGAGTATGCCCATGAAGCGTTCGAGGCTGCCGAGTACCGTGCGGTGCAGCATGACGGGGCGGTGCTCCGCGCCGTCTTTGCCGATGTAGGTCATGTCGAACTTTTCGGGCATCTGGAAGTCGAGCTGTATCGTGCCGCACTGCCATGTGCGCCCGATGCAGTCTTCGAGATGGAAGTCTATCTTCGGGCCGTAGAACGCGCCGTCTCCTGGGTTGAGTTTGTATTCGGTTCCAGTCTCTTCGAGGGCCTCTTTAAGGCACTGCTCGGCGAGGTCCCAGAGTTTTGGGTCGCCCATGGAATCTTCGGGGCGCGTCGAGAGCTCCACGTGGTATTTGAAGCCGAATACGTCCTGATAGAAGTAGCGGTCAAGCTCCATTATCGCCTTTATCTCGTCCTTTATCTGCTCCGGCGTGCAGAAGATGTGCGCGTCGTCCTGCGTGAAGGCGCGCACGCGCATGAGGCCGTGGAGCGCGCCAGAGCGCTCGTGGCGGTGGACGAAGCCGAGCTCGCCGACGCGCATCGGGAGCTCGCGGTAGCTGTGGATGTCGTTCTTATAGACGAGTATGCCGCCCGGGCAGTTCATCGGCTTTATCGCGAACGGCTCACCGTCTATCTCGGTGAAGTACATGTTCTCCTTGTAGTGATCCCAGTGACCGGAGCGCAGCCAGAGCGCGCGGTCGAGGATCATCGGCGTCTTTATCTCGACGTAGCCGCGTTTCGTGTGCTCCTTGCGCCAGAGGGCCTGGAGCGTGTTCATGATGACCATGCCCTTCGGGTGGAAGAAGGGGAAGCCTGGGCCTTCGGGATGGAGACTGAAGAGGTCCAGCTCCCTGCCAAGCTTGCGGTGGTCGCGCGCCTTAGCCTCCTCAAGACGTTTGAGGTAGGCTTTCAGCTCGTCCTCGCTGCCGAAGGCCGTGCCGTAGACGCGCGTCAGCATTTCGTTGTTTTCGTCGCCGTGCCAGTACGCGCCGGCGAGCGACAGCAGCTTGAAGAATTTGCAGCATCCCGTGTGCGGGACGTGCGGGCCGCGGCAGAAGTCCGTGAAGTCGCCCTCCGTGTAGGTCGAGAGCGTTTCGCCCTCAATGCCCTCAATAAGCTCGACCTTGAGATCCTCGCCCATTTCAGAGAACTTTTTGACCGCCTCGTCCTTCGACAGCTCACTGCGCACGAGCGGGATTTTCTCCTGCGATATGCGGCGCATCTCGGCCTCTATCTTCGGGAGGTCGTCGTCTGATATCGGCTGCGGGAAACGAATGTCGTAGTAGAATCCGTCCTTTATCGCCGGGCCGATGCCGAACTTCGCGCCGGGCCACAGGCGCAGCACCGCATGCGCAAGCAGGTGCGCCGTAGAGTGGCGCAGAAGGTCGAGCCCCTGCTCACAGTCAGGGAACAGCGGCGTGAACTCAGTATCCTCCGTGAAAACTTTGTCGCAGTCGACGACCTCGCCGCCGACCGTCATGCCAATCGCCTTTTTAAGATGCCACTGATCGAGCAGCTCGCGCACCGTCGCGTGCTCCGCCTCATAGTGCTTTCCCTCCGGCGTTGTAAAATGTGCCATGTTTCTTCCTCCTTACTGTAAATGAAAAGCCGCCTCCGATTGCTCAGAGGCGGCCTGAAATTCCGCGGTTCCACTCCGATTCAGCTTCCATACGGAAGCCCTCTCGCGCGCTGTAAGGGGCGCTCCCCGGCGTCTTATCCGCCTATGCGGCTTCGGCGTCCGCTCTGGGGTGGTCTTCCTGGCTTGTCCGCGAGAAATCTTCCAGCTCCGCAAAAGCGGGATTCCCTCTCTGTCACGGCGCGCGGCCCATACTCTCCCCATCATCGCGCAATGTTCACAACTTTTGATTTTATACAGCCGCAGCGCGCTTTTGTCAAGGCATGTGCGCATGGGATTGAATACACGGACAGCATACTGGATACACCAGTTTGTATAACGCCTGTGTAACAATGTGCGAAAAACAGGATGATATAGTCAGCATAAAGCATATAGAAAATACTATATGCCAATGAATTAGAATGCCTAAAGTATATAAACATATCAAAAAGATTAGCAAAAAGCTGTAAATCGCATTCAAGGGTGCCCAGCCCGCGACTCGTTATGAGATGGCGTCGATAGTTGCGCGCGCTCTCGTGACGGTTGACGCGGAGAAGGCCAGCAAGCAGGATATGGAACTCCTCAAGAAGCTCGTCATGGAATTCAAGGATGAGCTCGACGCCCTCGGCGTGAAGGTCGATTCCCTCGACAAGCGCGTCGCGGTGCTCGAGGACAACCTCGGCGGATGGAAGATAGGCGGACAGTTCTGGTTCGACGCGAACTTCGCGGGCGGCGACCAGGAGAGCAGCAATTACACCGAAGGCCGTCACGACAACGACTTCCAGAAGGACCGTATCCGCTTCACTCTCCAGAAGCAGATAAGCGAAACGACGAGCTTCTACGCTCAGTTCCGCGCCGGTTCTGAATCCGCGGGCGCGGGCACGAGCGGCTACGGCGACGTCACCCAGTTCAACCTTCGTCAGGTCTGGGTCGACACCGTCCTTCCGTGGGATATCAACTTCCGCGTCGGACGTTTCTTCCTCGACTTTGAAGACGACCACGGACTCTATGTCGATAACGAGCCTATCTACGGCGACTACCGCGTAGACGGTTTCATGCTCCAGAAGTCTTGGACGAACTTCCAGGCGAAGGCCATCATAGGCCGCAACGCCGGATTCGAGCCGGGCGGCTGGTCTTCCCTTACTTACGACGAGTCCGACAATGAAGTTGTTGAAAATGTGATGAACAACTACATGACCTACGCCCTCGACCTCACCTGGCAGCCGTCGGAGAACTTCTTCCTCGGAGTCAACGGCGTGTGGCTCGCCGAGGACGGCGACGTTGACTATGTGAGCAATAGTAGGGGAGAGGGCGACTACGGCGACGTGCAGACTTACAGCGTCTACGCCGGATACAACTTCACGCCCGCCATCGCGCTCCAGGCCGCTTACTACTTCCAGGATCTCGACAATCCGACGGTCAACGGAAACGCCTACGCCACGCTGGGCAGTGAAGACAGCCCGCAGGCTTGGAAGGTCATCCTCGACCTCAAGCAGGATCTCCTGAAGTTCACGGCTCTGCGCTTTGAGTACATGCAGATAGACAACACTTTCTTCGGCCCCAACGATCCTTACAGCTGGGAAGCCGATTCCGCGACCGGCGCCTCCATCATGGATAACTTCGAGTACGCTGACCCCGAAGGCACCTCGAAGCTCTTCTACGTAAGGGCCGAGCAGAAGTGGAATGACAAGTGGAGCAGCTATCTGCAGTACAGAATGGTCGACTATGACACCGACTGGCTCGACGACGCGCAGAACTTCGGCATCGGCGTAACCTATCAGTACACGCCGGCCATCGCGTTCCGCCTCGCCTACGACCATGTGGACTACGGAGACGACAATATCGCCGGCTACAGCGACGCCGACCACGTCTTCCAGTTCCGTACGTCGATCAATTTCTAACCCGACTCCTGTACTGAATACAACATCAACACAACAAAACAGAGGCCTTCGGGCCTCTGTTTTGTTAATTGCGAAAGCAGTTGTTACACATACGTTACACAGAAAAGGCGTTTTCTGAGAGTCGCCCGGCATTATCATTCAAGTTATCATAAACGAAAGAAAGCAAATATTCAGCCAGCCTTGTGTTTGAACGGAGGCTGTAAAAAATATATAAAATTTTAGATTTTTATACCTAGGAGGAAATATTTTGAAGAGAAGATTACTAAAAACGCTCATTCCTTTGCTCGTCATCGCGGTTTTTGTCGGCGGCTTCGCGGCGCAGAGCTTTGCGGCTGCTCAGTTCGACCGGGTGCTCGATAGGTGGCAGAAGTCGAGGAAATATATCGGAGACGACGATATAAGCAATCTGACGATGCGCGCGACGTATTATTCGGCTGAGTTTATCGAGGCTTACGTGCAGAGCGAGGCGGGAAAAAATCTCTGGACGGAGCAGGAGACGGAGGATTATAAATTTAAATTCCTCAAGGCGCTGCGGCTCGAAGAGATGATACCTATACAGATAGAGTTTGACAACAACGCAGAGACGATGCACCCCGGGCCGTTCGACATCATGGTGAGCCTGATAATCAAGAACAAGCGCTATAAGCCTGTCGATTACGACAAGCGGTTTAATTTCGCGTTTCAAGGAAAGAAGGAGGGGCTCGTCTATTTCCCGCGCTATGACGAGAAGACGGGCAAGGATCTGCTTGAGGGAGTGAACAGCGTGACGCTGGAAATCCGCGGCACCGTCGCGCCGACGATAACGCGCGGCAATCCTACGCGTTTCCAGTGGGACGTGTCGCGCGACGACCCGTCGAAGCTCTACCAGGGGACGACGGCGGCGCGTATCGAGACGGACCGCCTTATCAAGCGTCTCGAGAATCTCCGTAAGGACGAATCATCCGAGCAGGCGCGCCTCGACGCCATCAAGGACGA
>NZ_NFJQ01000021.1 GCF_002159945.1 Cloacibacillus sp. An23
GGCATCGGCAGCGCCTTCGAGAGCGCCATCCGCGGCACGGAGTCGCTCAGCGACGCAATGCTCGGCCTCTTGCAGGACATCGGCGCGGTAATTGTCAAAGCGCTCATTATGCGCGCGCTCTTCGGAGGAGAGGGCGGTGGCGGATTACTCGGCGGTCTCTTCGGCGCGATGCACGAGGGCGGCCCTGTCGGCGCGTTCTCGGGCGTCCGCGCGGTAGACCCCGGCGTGTTCGCCAACGCGCCGCGCTATCACTCGGGCGGAGTCGCGGGGCTCGCGCCCAACGAAGTCCCCGCGATACTCGAGGCCGGAGAGGTCGTCATACCGAAGGACGCCCGCCGGCGCGGCGGCGCGGAATCGGGCACGGGCGACACCTACAACATAACGATACAGGCCGTTGACACGCAGAGCTTCGCGAAGATGCTCGAGCGCGGCAAAGGGACGCTCGAAAATCTCATCGTCAACGGCATACAGCGCGGCGGTTCGCTGCGCAGCGCGATAAAGGGGGCGACGTCGTAATGCCTACGCCTGAATTTACATGGGAGCCGGATTACAGCTGGGAGATACAGCACGCGCGGCGCGTCAACATCACGACCTTCGAGAACGGCACGGAACAGCGCGCGGACCGCGGGCCGTCGCCGCGCGAGTGGGCGCTGAAATTTACGAAGCCCAACTCGGTCATAGGCGAGATAGAGGCCTTCTGGAACGCGCGCAAAGGCCCAGTCGAGTCGTTCATATGGACGCCGCCGGGCTCTGCCGAGGCCGTGACAGTGCGTTTCAAGGACGATAACGTTAAAATCTCGCGTTCCGGCCTGCGCCACGGCACCATCGAGCTGACGCTGAGGGAGATACTATGAGCGCGAGCGCGGAATTTAAGGAAGCCGCAGAGCAGGATGTCGTCCGCCCCGTCTATCTGGTGCGCGTGCTTGAAATCCCGCCGGTCAATCCGGCGACGCATGAGACGGATTACCTCTATCTTACCGACGCGAAGACCAACGTCACGTGGTTCGACGAGTTCGGCAATAGTCAGACCTATTACAGCTGCGGCATGACCATCGAAGAGGCGGAGCGCAGCAAAGACCAGACGACGGACCAGTGTCACATCTCGCTCGACAACGTGGACAATCAGTTCACGGCGCTCGCGCAGTATTACAAGCTCAACGGCGTCTACGTCGAGGTGTACCTGGGATTCGAGGATACGCTCGACTCCGACACCGGCGCAACGCTCAAGTTCTGCGGCAAGATACGCAGCATCACGATAGGCCAGACCTCTATAGACGCCGTAGTGTCGCAGGGCTTCGATGCGATGAACAAAGTCCCTCGCCGGATATGCTGGACTTCGCTCTTTCCCTATATCCCGAGCGCGAAGGACCCGAGGGAACTGAATCTGAGGACTTAACGCGAAGATTCCTTGTATAATTGGGCAGTTGCCGCACTCCATTCCTGGCAGCAGGAAGGAGGTGTTTCTGGTGCAACTGCTCATCTCTTTCGTTGTCTCTGTTGTTGCTGGTGTAGTCGCAAATTGCATCAGCAGGTGGCTCAGCAAAGACGACTAGCGGCAACATAGCCGCCAAAAGCAAAAGGAATACCCCGGGTCGCATCCGGGGTATTCTGTGTTTCTGGAACTGCTTATCTCTTTTGTGTTGCCGCGTATATTTTAACACAATCGCACTCATGCGTACACGTTTTTATATCGTCGCTAAGGATGGTGCAATGAATATGAACGTCAATCATCTCATCGGCCTCCCGTGGGGCTTCGCGACCGGCGAGGTCGACTGTCTGAAGCTCGCCGCGATGGCGCAGCGCGAGATATCCGGCATCGACGTGCCGCTTGAGCATTGGCCGTATAACGCGGAGGATTACGAGCGCCGCTCGCGTGACATCGCAGCAGTGCTGGAACAGATAGGCGAGCGCATCAAAGCTCCGCGGACGGGATCGGTGCTGCTCATGCGCTTCGCGCCCTATTACCATCTCGGGACGTTCGTCAGCGAGACGGAATTTCTTCACGTCCCGCGCGGCGGTACGAGCAGGCTGACGCGCTACAGTCTGCCGTATCGCCGCATCACGGTAGGAATCTATCGTATCAAGGAGGTACGGCTATGGTAACTGCCGCTATAGGAGCTCTTGTCGGCTGGGCTTTCTCCGGCTCGCTCATCGCCGCCGGAATTGTAACGACGGCCTTCGGTGCGATCGCGCTCGGCGCGTCGCTCGGCAGCCTTTTTGCGTCGCACGATAGCATGGACCTGTCGAGCTCGCCGAACTACAGCTTCGGGCCGATATCTAACACCATGTCGCAGCTCGTGCCGATATACGTCATATACGGCAAATGCCGCGTCGCCGGAAATATCATCTACCAGGCGTTCAACAACGATAAAAAAGAAGTCCAGGACTTATACATCCTCGTCGGAGAAGGCGGTATAAACTCGATAACAGGCGTCATGGCGAACGACCAGAATCCTGCGGAACTTGACGGCTGCTCTGTCACGACTTATCTGAACACGACGCAATTCACGCACGACAGCCGCGACCCGTCCGGCGCGCGTCCGTATCCTGACAACGTCGCGCTCATCTGCCTAACGCTCAAGGCGCAGGAAAACCTCAACGGCACGCCGACGATAACGAGCATCGTCGAGGGCATGAAGGTTTGGACGCCGAGCGGCTTCGCGTACAGCCGCAACCCGATATGGATAATTTTAGACATTCTTTGCCACCCTCGCTACGGAATGGGCATGGGCGCGGTCGACAGCACGGGCGCGTACACGCATCCGAACTGGGACAAGATAGATTACGCCTGCGCGCTTGCCGCCGCGAACTACTGCGACGGGACCGTCGAGTACGGTCCGCGCTTCCAGCTCGATTTCGTGCTGGACTCGAGCCGCCCTATCCGCGACGTGCTCACGGACTTCCTTGCGGTCTGCCGCGGCTACATGGTGCAGACCAACAAGCTCGAGATATACATCGACGCGCCTGTGTCGTCTTACAGCCGCAGCATAACGCCCGGAAATATCACCGAGAACAGCTTCACCTTCTGGCAGGCGGCGGACGAAGACGTCTGCAACCGCATCACAGTCGATTGGGTAGACCCCGACAACAACTACGAACGGGTGACCGATGTTTTTCAGGATTCAGACGACATTGCGATTCGCGGAGTCGTCGAAAAATCCGTCTCGCTGCTCGGCGTCACTCGCTCCGGGCAAGTCGGCCACATGGGATACTATCTGCTTAAATCGTCCATGCTCGTGCGCAACTTCTGCTCTTTCGGCGTCAGCTTCAAAGACTGCGACATACAGCCCGGCGAGGTGCTGACGGTCTCCTTCGAGGACTTCACTGGCTGGGTGAACAAGCCGTTCCGTGTGCTCTCGGTCAAAGACAACGGCAATGACGTGATGACCGTTACCTGCTCCGAGTACATCCCGGAGATATACGACGACAGCGTCATGGAGGTGCCGGTCCACATCGATACGAGCCTCACGACCAACTACAAACCCGACGACGTGGAGGACCTTTCTATAACAGAGCAGCTAGAGACGCTCCAGGACGGCAGCTATAACCTCATCGCGAAAATCACCTGGACGCCGCCGGAAAGCTATCAGACGCTTGAGCTGTGGTACCGTTACAGCTCAGAGGTCGCGTGGGTAGCCGGCGGCACGCTGCCGCAGGGCTCGACGGAGTATTATCTGCCATGCACCGGCAACATCGGCGATACTCTATACGTGCGCGTCTATACGGTCAGCCGCCTCGGCGTCCGCAGCGCGGGCCAAACGACGAGCCGCATACTGCGCGGCGACACGGTCCCGCCGGCGGCGCCTACGAACCTGCAGGGAGAAGGCGGCTTCCGGCTCGCGCGGCTCACATGGACAGACCCGCCGGACGGCGACCTCGACCACATCGACGTATATCGTTCGATTACGGCGGACATAGCCGAAGATTACGAAAAGATAGGGACGTCGCAGCGCTTCTCGCAGGAGTACGTGGATAATACGCTCTATGTCCTCCAGACTGCGTGGTACAAGCTTAAGGCCGTAGACGTGGCGTGCAACGAGAGCGAGTTTTCGTCTGTCATATCGGTGACGAGCGAGGCGCTTCCTGCGACGGAGATCCCAGAAGCCTCAATCGACGAGAGCAAGTTCATCCCAGGCCTTGCGGAAAAGATAGAAAACATAGACGAGGCCGCCGCCTCTATCCCCGCGATACTCAACGCCTTGAGCCTGGACAAGAGCATGGAGCAGGGCGCGAAGGCAGAGCGGACGCTGAGCACCAAGGTAGAAGAGGGCTTCGCGGCGGAGGCTAAGGAACGGCTCGAGCTCTCCGCGCGCATAGACGACACGATGGCGGCGGTCACGGAAGAATCCGTCGCGCGCGTCGAGGGAGACGAAGCCCTGTCCCAGAGAATCACGACGCTTGGAGCTGAAATAGACGGCACGCAGGCCGCGATACAGGAAGAGCAGAACGCGCGCGCGGACGGCGACGGGGCGCTCGCCGAACAGATAACGACGCTCGGCGTCCAGACCTCGGAAAGCCTCGCCGCAATCCGGCAGGAGATGACCGCCGACACCTCGAACGGCGTAGCCATAACGCTAAACGCGCTGTCCCAGGACAAGGCTCTGGAGTCTCAGGCCATCGCTGAGCGGACGCTCACAGTCAAATACAATGAAGAAGTAGCGGAACGGCTGCTGCTCGCAATAAAACAGGGCGAGACGCAGGCCGCGCTCGAGGCAGTCAACCAGATAGTCAACGGTCCGAACGGTTTAGTCGCGCAAAGCTACATCAAGACCGACGTAAACGGACACGTGGCGGGCGTCGGACTCTACAACGACGGCAGCGCGTCTGAGTTTGTGGTCGTGGCGAACCGGTTCCTGATCGCGAATGCGGACGGCTCCGTCACACCGATGTTTGAGATAAACGGCACGACGGGACTGGCGCAGCTTATAGGCAGCCTCATAGCCTCCGGCTCGCTGACCGGGCGCGAGCTGAACGCGGCGGCGAAAATGCAGCTGGGGCCCGGCGGTCAGTTCATCATGGGAGACGGCTC
>NZ_NFJQ01000022.1 GCF_002159945.1 Cloacibacillus sp. An23
CAGCCGGCGACTCGTTATGAGATGGCGTCGATAGTGGCGCGCGCTCTCGTGACGGTGGACGCTGAAAAGGCCAGCAAGCAGGATATGGAACTCCTCAAGAAGCTCGTCATGGAATTCAAGGATGAGCTCGACGCCCTCGGCGTGAAGGTCGATTCGCTCGACAAGCGCGTCGCGGTGCTCGAGGACCGTCTCGGCGGATGGAAAGTGAACGGTCAGTTCTGGTTCGACGCCCGCTTCGCGAGCAACGATGACTCCGACCACAACTCTTACGGCTTCACCGGCAACGGCGCGAACGATGAAAATCAGTTCGGCTTTGCCTATGCCCGTATGATGGTCACGAAGTACATCGACGACAACACGTTCTTCTTCTTCCGCGCCCGCTTCAACGACGGCTCCGGCGACCTTGACAACTGGTTCATGGATCGTTTCTATGTCCGCACGAAGCTTCCGTGGGACATCACCTTCACCGTCGGACGTCAGTACAGCGACTGGGAAGGCGATGCTGAGCTCTATCGCGCTCTCGTCGGCGACAACGAAGGCGGCGTCTGGAAAGACCAGAAATACGATGGCTTCAACTTCCAGAAGAGCTTCGGTATGCTTGACGCCGAACTCCTTATCGGACGCAATGATAACATGATTTCCGATAAGTATTCTTACTATGATGGAACCTTCACCAACGGAGACCCTGATAGCGTTGCTAATGATAATGCCTTCATGGAGTACGGTCTGAGACTCCAGGCGAATTTCAGCGAGAACTTCTACCTCGGCCTCATGGGCCTCTACTTCGATGCTGATGAAGTAGACCTCAGCGATGCCGTTGAGCAGAACGGACAGCTCGGAAAATACATCGTCGGTGATGCGCTTGACCTCCAGCAGTACGGTGCGTACCTCAGCTACAGCTTCACCCCGTCAGTAGCTCTCCGCGGTTACTACTACTTCCAGGATCTCGACGACGGCTGGATCGGCGCCGCGACGGAAGACAGCCCGCAGACATGGAGCGTCCTCCTCGACCTCAAGCAGGATCTCCTCAAGTTCACCTCGCTGTGGGTGCAGTATATCGAGCAGGACAACACCTGGGTCGGACCGAGAGCTTCTACGCAGTACCCGGCGATATTCACGCCTGGCGAGGCCTACCCGATCACCGGCGACGGCACCAACAAGACCTTCATGGTCAACGCCTATCAGCAGTGGGGCGAGAGCAAGTGGAGCAGCTTCATCCAGTACATGACCACCGACTGGGATCAGAGCGGCTGGGATGACACTGATCAGTACACGATCGGTATCGGTTACCAGTACACCCCGCAGATCAAGTTCTGGCTCGCCTATAACTACATCGACTACGGTGATAAAGCGTTCCAGAATTCCGGTCAGAAGTATGACGGTGGCGAGAGCGTAATCCTCTTCCGTACCGCGATCGACTTCTAATTCAGCCTAGCTGATAACTTGAGAGAGACCCGAAAGGGTCTCTCTTTTTCTAGGCATACAAGCCGCCTATAGGCCGTTGAGCCTTTAATAATCGGCACCAGCTCTATCGAAGAACACGCAGCATCAAATTTAAGTCCAACTACTAAAAATAAAATTTAATACTTCTAATTTTTTAGGCACTAGACTAAAAAATAGAATAATCACCACTATCACGACATCCACCACAACAGGAGGATTCAACATTGACTAAGCACAGGATATCCTTATGGATAAAAATCCTAACAATAGCGGCGTTATTCACCGCGATATGCGCAACTGCCTACGCGGCGGCAATCGACAATATTCTCCTTCGCTGGCGTAAGACGATGACGTTTACGGAGAACACGAGTAATCTGACCGTCGCCATAACATACTATTCCGCTGAGCTCGTGGAAGCAGAGATACAGGCTGAGGCGGAGAAAAACCTCTGGACGCAGGACGAGCTTGAGCGTTATAAATACCGCTATCTGAATATGCTCAACCTAAGCGAAATGATTCCGATAAAGGTTGAATTTGTAAACAACGGCCCGACGATGCACCCTGGGCCTTTCGATAAGATGATAGAGATGAGAATCGGCAGTAAGACATACGAGCCTGTAGATTACGACAAGCGCCTAAATTTCCCATTCCAGGGAGAGAGGGACGGCCTTGTCTTCTTCAACAGGTTCGACCCCAAAACTGGTAAAAACCTGCTTGAGGGGCAGAATCGAGTAACTATCACGCTGAGTTCCGGCATAAGCACGCTAATGGCATCGCGCAACAGGACCCCTCGTTTCTTCTGGGACATAAAGAACGACGACCCGAGCAAGCTCTACGCTGGACAGACCGCGGCGCGGCTTGAGACCGACCGTCTTATCAAGCGCCTTGAAAATCTGCGCAAGGACAGAGCGGATGAAGCCGCGCGCCTCAAGGCTATCGACGACGAAATCAGCACCGTACAGTCAAGGCTCGACGAGCTAGCCGCTATTCAGTAACAAACGCCAGTCATCCGCAACGGCAATATCTCAGGCCCGGGGCAAACGCTCCGGGCCTGTGTCGTATGTATTGGTGTCGCGCGGCGTAGAGCAGACGTCTGCCTTACGACAGATACATGGCGACAAAGCGTCTTTTTATCCTCATTCCTCATTATTTGAACTACTGTAATACTTCAAGCAAGACGTTCCGCCGCTGCCTTTTCATCGCCATATAGAGCGCATTTCCTAAATTTGTTGTTTTTATACCATATCGGGGATATAATGCTAATAACAATATATACAGTACCCGTTCGGGGATGATTTTATGGAGTGTACAAAGCTTTCGAAGGTGGTTAAGGAAAATAGAAAGCGCCTGCACCTGACACAGTGTGAAGCTGCGGAGCGTGCTGGGGTGGGGCTGCGCTTTATCCGCGAGCTTGAGGCAGGGAAGAAAACGCTGCGCATGGACAAGGTGAACGACCTTCTGTTTCTCTTCGGGCTAGAGCTCGGGGCAGTGCCGCTGGAGCGCGATTCCGATGAGTAGCTTTCGGCGTTGTACCGTGCTGTTCTTCGGCAAAACGGTCGGGGAAATCGTCGAGAACGAGGACGGATACACGTTCGCATACTCGGGAGAATATCTGGCGGACGCGGACGCGCGGGCCATAAGCGTCACGCTTCCTCTTCGTGAAGAGCCTTTCTGCACAAAGACGCTTCATCCTTTTTTCGACGGGCTCATTCCTGAGGGCTGGACTCTGGATATAATTACAAAAAACTGGAAAATCGACCCTCGCGACCGCATGGGACTGCTGTCGGCCTGCTGCCGCGACTGCGTCGGCGCGGTCTCCATAATTTCCGGCGAGGCGGAATGATGAACCGGTGCCTTTATTGCTATAAAGAGCTTGAACACGGTTCATATCATCCGTCATGCTCAAAAAAACTTTTCGGAACGGCGGAGCCGCCGAAGCTTGAATACACTCTTGAGGGGCTGTACCAAAAAGCGCGCGAAAGCATAATATCGAGCGCCGCAGTTCCTGGGGTTCAGCCTAAAATGTCGATGGCGAAAATTTCGCAGGACGGCACGGACAAGCTGACGTTCGTCGGGCTGTGGGGAGACTACATAATCAAGCCTCCAGCGCCGGGCTATGAGGCTCTGCCGGAGAACGAAGCGGCGACGATGAAAATGGCGGAGGCGGCCGGAATAGCTGCGGCGCCCTCAGCGCTTCTGCCGCTCGCGTCCGGCGAGCTCGTCTACATCACGCTGAGGATGGACAGGGCGGTGATAAAGTCAGGACGCAAAATAAGCCGGATGCGCCACATGGAAGACTTCTGCCAGGCGACGGAGCACATGACGGAAAACAAATATATCGGCTCGATGGAGCTCGTCGCGAAAACGCTCCGCCGTTTCTCGTCAGCGCCTGGGCTTGATTTGTCCGTGCTCCTTGACATGACGTTGTTCATATTCCTAACAGGAAACGGCGACATGCATCTCAAAAATTTCTCGCTGCTCCACGAAAACGGCGAACGCCGCCTCGCCCCGGCGTACGATATGCTCTCTACGCGCCTGGTCATCTCCGAAAGGGACGACCCAGAAGAATTCGCGTTGACCATCAACGGCAAAAAAAGCAACCTAAAGCCGAAGGATTTCATAAAATTCACGGAATCGGCGAAGCTGAATGAGAAGCAGTACAACAACGCGGCAGCCAGGCTGAAAAAGCGGCTCCCAGACATACTGGAAACGCTTGACGCGAGCTTTCTGCCGGATAAACAGAAAAAAGAATACGCAGGACTCATCATGGAAAGAGCGGCGAGATTAGAAATTCTCCCCTAACGGGTATAATACATTGATAAAAGTCAAAAAGCGGCACGTAAGGGTATAAAAAAATACTTATGAACATAAGTGATTTTCGCGCCACCAAGATAAAAACTCTATACACTCTATATAAAGACCCGTGGAAAAGAAATGTCGAAACGCTGTTCACGCATTCGCCGTGTGTAATGGCTGTGTAACAGCACTTAAAAATAAATTCTTTCAGTCAGTGAATTTATAAAAAAATAACTGAGTATAAGCCTTAATGATAGCTATATGACTACCAATAAACTTATAGATATATGTATAGTTTTTAAATCGCATTCAAGGGTGCCCAGCCGGCGACTCGTTATGAGATGGCGTCGATAGTGGCGCGCGCTCT
>NZ_NFJQ01000023.1 GCF_002159945.1 Cloacibacillus sp. An23
TGGCGAAAAAGGTACACGTTATTCGCCACTTTGGGCGAGAGGGTACGTGACGATACGGAGGCGAGGCTGCGATGATAGATCTGTTCGAACACAATCAAACAACATACGATAAAGCAGTCTCCATGCTCGCCGAGCGCGGCAAAGCGGCAGTAGTGCACCCAACCGGCACGGGCAAATCCTTCATCGCCTTCAAGCTTGCGGAGGACAATCCTTCGTCGCGTGTGCTTTGGCTCTCGCCGAGCGAATATATCTTCCGTACTCAGCTGGAGAATATAAAGTCAGTCTGCGGCTATGAGCCGCGCAACATCGAATTCCGCACCTACGCCAAGCTCATGCAGACGAACAGTGACGGAATAGCAAAACTCAAGCCGTCGTACATAATCCTCGACGAATTTCACCGCGTAGGGGCCGAAATGTGGGGCAAGGGCGTGGAGCGGTTATTCGCCACGTATCCAGACGTTCCTGTCCTTGGGTTATCTGCCACAAGCATTCGCTATCTCGACAACCGCCGCGACATGGCCGACGAACTCTTCGACGGCAACGTAGCCTCCGAAATGACATTAGGCGAAGCCGTAGTCAGGGGAATACTAACGCCGCCTGAATACGTTTTGTCCATCTACTCCTGCTCTAAAGATATAGAGAAATACCAATCTCGTATTCGCAGGGCAAAGACGAAAGCTACCAGAGACGAAGCCCAGAAAAAACTCGACGCCCTCCGCCGCTCGCTCGAAAACGCCGAAGGGCTGGATATGGTATTCACGAAACACATAAAAGACAGACATGGCAAATATATAGTCTTCTGCTCAAACGTAGAACATCTGTGCGAAGTAGAAACGCACATATGTGAATGGTTCTCCGGTGTAGACAACAATCCCGTAATCTACAAAGCCTACTCCGAAGATGCGGAATCCTCAAAAGCCTTCGATTCATTCAGGAAAGACGATTCTGAACATCTGAAACTCCTGCTCTGCATAGACATGCTCAACGAAGGTATCCACGTAGACGGAGTATCGGGCGTCATACTCCTGCGTCCGACAATATCTCCAATAGTCTACAAACAGCAGATAGGCAGAGCCTTGTCGTCAGGTAAAGGCCATAGAGATAATGATGGTAACTCTGTCCCTGTAATAATCGACATAGTAAACAACATAGAAAATCTCTACTCAATCTCCGCCGTACAAGAAGAGATGAACACGGCCATAAACTACTACAGAGGCACGGGACAGGAAGACAAAATAATAAACGAGACATTCACCATAACGGACGAGACGAGAGACAGCAGACAGCTCTTCTGCGAACTCGAAGAGACGTTATCCGCCAGCTGGGACTCCATGTATAAACTGGCAAAAGCCTACTACGAAAAGCACCACAACCTCGACATAGAAAGACGCTACGTAACCCCCGAAGGCTACGCCCTAGGCTCGTGGCTCAACACACAAAAACTGGTCAAAGCCGGAAAGATACACGGCGTACTCACGGAAGAAAGAAGACAGAAGCTGAACGCCATAGGCATAGACTGGCAGAGCAAATACGACAGAGCGTGGGAGAAGTATTACAACGCGCTCTGCAAATACCGTTACGACAACGGCAACATAGATATAAAAGCGAATTACGTCACCGAAGACGGCATAGAACTTGGCGCATGGATATCCAACCTCCGCACTGCGAAAAACAGCCGCCGCAGAGGCTACTACCTCACAGACGAGCGTATATCAATGCTCAACAAGCTAGGCATGATCTGGGACAAAATAGACTTCCAGTGGGAAAAGAACTATCAGGCCTGCGTCGAATACTACGAGAAACACAGGAACCTCGACATCCCTGCCGGCTACACAACCGCTGAAGGACTTCGCGTAGGCGCTTGGATCAGAAGAATAAGAAAAGCCAGAGACGGAAGACTCAAAGGTGGAGCCACACTCACCAAAGAACAGATTGCACGTCTTGACGCCATAGGCATGAACTGGCAGGACTCATATACACAAAGATGGGAATACGGCTACGGCAAAGCAAAGGAATACTACTCGGAACACGGCGACCTTGACGTACCTACTACGTACGTCACAGAAGACGGTTTTCCATTGGGCAAATGGCTCAAGGGACACGTACAAGCCAAAGACAAAACAGGCCGTCTTGCTATAAAGCTTACTCTGGAACGAAAGGCGAAACTTGACTCACTCGGCTTCAAGTGGGAACAAGAAGATTCGTGGAGTAAGCGCATCGCGGCATGCAAAGAATACAAAACCGAACACGGTGACCTCAACGTCCCGCAAGAATACGTGACGACCGATGGAATGTGGCTCGGCAAATGGCTTTACGAATGCAGAAGGGCGTACAGAGGCGAGAACAGCAAGACAGTAAAAGCACTCACCAAAGAACAGATACTGGAACTTGAATCCCTCGGAATGGACTGGCGCACAGCATCTGATAGGGCATGGGAAGAAAAATACGCCGCCGCTGCGGAAATGCTTGAAAAAATGAAACAGGCAAACAGTGGAGAAAAGAAAGAAGAAAAAAGTAAACTGAACGCCGAATATCCTCCGGGTCACAGCTTGCGCCAGTGGCTTGTAAGGCAGCGTTTCCTTATAAGACATGGGAAATTATCACAGCAGCAAGTATCAAAAATAGAGATATTAAACAAACAGTATGGCAATGCATTGAGGCAAAAACATGTATAACTTTTATCGACATAAACCATATAAATATTTAGACTACTTAGAGGTTGAAGGGTACCCGCAGCTTCTTATTGTCTTAATTGGAAAAACATGCACATTATTATCAGCTGCTAGCGAAAGCCAAGGTATCGTGCCATGTCATATCTAATAGTAGCCATACACACGGGTTATAAAGTGTACCGGGCCAGGTAATCCTTATGTATAGACGTTATATCAAACGACTGATAGACATTATACTGTCATTCTGCGGCCTTGTCGTGCTTGCTGTCCCTATGGCCGTTATCGCCGTTATCGTAAAGCTCGACTCCAAAGGCCCCGTGCTCTTCTGGCAGAAGCGTGTCGGCATACACAAGTCTACCTTTATGATGCCGAAGTTCAGGACGATGTACACAGACACGCCGGCCAATATGCCGACGCACATGCTGAACGATCCAGAAAGATGGATCACAAAAAGCGGCAGGTGGATGCGCAAGCTCTCGCTGGACGAGCTGCCGCAAATCTGGTGCATACTGACAAACAAAATGTCAGTAATAGGTCCCCGTCCCGCTCTGTGGAACCAGTACGACCTCATAGCCGAGCGCGACAAATACGGAGCCAACGACGTATTGCCGGGCCTCACCGGCTGGGCGCAGATAAACGGGCGCGACGAACTCCCCATATCTGTCAAAGCCGCCTACGACGGCGAATACGTCCGTAACATGAGCTTCGCCTTCGACTGCAAATGCTTCTTCGGCACAATAGCCTGCGTGCTCAAAAAAGAAGGAGTCGTAGAAGGCGGCACCGGAGCGCTTGAAAAACAGGCGAAAGAGGAAGCCAAGTAAAATGAAAAACATCCTCATCACCGGAGCCGGCAGCTACGTAGGCACATCGTTTGAAAAATGGCTCAGCCAATGGCCCGACAAATACCATGTCGACACCATAGACATGATAGACGGGACGTGGAGAGAAAAATCCTTCAAAGGGTATGATGCTGTATTCCACGTCGCCGGAATCGCGCACGTCTCAGCAGATCCTTCTAAAAAAGACCTGTACTACAGAATAAACAGAGACCTCGCCATAGAAACAGCGCAGAAAGCTAAGGCAGACGGCGCGAGACAGTTCGTTTTTATGAGCTCCATGATAATCTACGGAGCCGACGACCCCGTAGGCAAAGAAAAAATAATAACAAAAGACACCAAGCCGGCGCCGGCAGACTTCTACGGGGACAGCAAACTCCATGCCGACCTTGCCATACAGAAACTGGCTGACGATAACTTCATCGTATCCATAATGCGCCCGCCCGTAATCTACGGCCCCGGCTGCAAAGGCAACTTCCCGAAACTGCTCAAGCTCGCGAAGTACGCCTTCATATTCCCGGCTATAGATAACCGCCGCAGCATGATATACATAGACAACTTCTGCGAATGCGTGAGACAGATAATAGACGCTGCCAGAGGCGGCATATTCTTCCCTCAGAACGAGGAATACGTCTCGACGAAAGA
>NZ_NFJQ01000024.1 GCF_002159945.1 Cloacibacillus sp. An23
GCCAATGCTTTTGAAATATAGATATCATATTCACCAACAAAAGCGGCTGGTGGAGTATAAGAATAACTAGCCCAAACCTGAGCTCTATCCTCTATGCTCAAGCCCGTCAGTATAATCGTGCTCCGGCATATCTGAGTCCCGTCAGACCACCTGACCCAATCCCCATTGGCGTTAGAGCCGCTGGCTACTATGTCCCCAAACGAGAGTACGTCCTCCAGTCCGCTCGCCGTACGGCGCTGTAGCTTGATGACGTCTCTCATAACACAGCCTCACAGTTGACATCAACATGGAGGACGCCCCCCCCCCGTAAGCACTGGCTAATTGTCAGCATTATTTACGACCTCCCATACGTTAGTATCAGAGCCCGGAGCCCACACGCAGGGCTTCATCGGGCTTTTCGCCTTATACATCTGTCCGTTGTACGTTACGTATACGCCCGCTTCGACGTGCATCCCGTATATCCACACATACGGGTCTTCGAGCGTGCCGGAGCCGTCGGTCGACAGCGGCACGTATATCGCGAGCACTCCTTCCGCGTCGGGCGGATAGACCTCGGAGGCGGTCGTCTGCTGCTGCACCTCGTAGACTATGCCGTTGTAGGTTACGCGCTTGCCTTGGGCGTATGACTGGCCCGCCTGCCACTGGTCATACATTTGCGCGCGCGCCATGAGGGCGCACTCGGATAGGGTGAGCTCTTCGGTCTGCGCGGCGGCTTTACTCATCTTTTCAACGAGCAGTTCGCGGGCCTGCCATTTTGCCGTTGCAATGGCGGAGGCTTCTCGATCGGCGGCGGCTTGCTCCGCCGTTTTTAGTTTTGACCAGTCGATGTTACCGCTCATTGGTCTGCGCCTCGTTTTCTTCGGTCGGAGCCTCCGGCGTCGTATCCGGCAAAATCACCGGGCCGTCTGTGTCCATCACCAGCACGCGCGGCGACGGGAAGCACGCGGACAGCGGCGAGTTGGGTAGCAGCGGCAATATGAGCGATAGCTCGATGTAGCCGCCTGCACATTTGACGTTGCCGTCAATGTAATCGCTCGCTATTGATTTCGGCGTAACGAGCTCCATGTGCTCTGCGCCGTTTTCGTCAACGGTGTAGCGGTACTCTTCTTGATTTATCAGTTCGTCGCCCTCTGCGAGCTGCGAAAAGTCAAAATCCTCGCCGTTTATGGTTATAACGTCGCCCTGCACAGATACGACGGGCGATGGTAGGTCGTTTACCTGCGGGTTTAGTTTTATCTTGAACATTTCATCACTCCTTGTTATACGAGAGTTACACAAGCACGCATCATGTAGCAGGTGTGCGCCTGTGGTCGTTTAGGTTTCTTATTTTTTCTGGTGTTACACGGTTGTTACATTGTTCCACACCCGCCCGCTCCGCGCCTCGGTTTACACGTGCATCGTCGGTGCAATTAGCGACGGAGCGATTATCGAGAGTGGGAGTAACGCCAACGGTTACTGGTGTAAGTTCGCAGATGGATCTGCCATAGGCTATCAGTCTAGAGTAAGTTTTGTTGTAAATAGCGAAACTGGAATGGCAGCATTTTCTGGTGTGTGGAAATATTACGTCGACATAACTTTTCCTCTAGCATTTACGCAAACGCCTTCTATAATCTCAGATATTGGTGTGAATTATTATGATCATGGCTGGAGTCAGGCACATGTCGTCAGCGCCACATCAGCACAGATTGTCATTTTCACACCACGCACTGCATTAAGCCCAGTTAATACTGTCGGTGGTTGCTGGTTCGCCATCGGCCGCTGGAAGGCGTAAGGGCTATTTCCATTTGCCGATAGCAATGTATGTATATTCACGAGTAGAATCGGACCCGAATGTTATCCCTCGCGTGGGGCTGACGCATATTAAACACGAAGTTGCGTTAGGTGGTGCGGCATCGGAGGCAGACCCGTTGCCCGCACCTTGATATGTCCCGGATACTACGACAGGTGGCGATATAAAAACTGCCGGAAATGTTGCTGTACTAGCTACATAGCTATCAGTCGAAACAAAAGAAATAGTGACGCTTCCGGTACATATCTGCGTTCCATTCGCATATCTGACCCAATCTCCGTTAGCATTCGAACCTTGTTCAATTATTGCTCCGTCGCTAATTGCACCGACGATGCGCAGCGCCTCCGCAGGGACTTTGTTATCCGCGTCCAGCAGCACCGTGCGCAGCGCTTCTTCGAGCCCCGAGGCCGTGCGCTTGCTGTAAGTCATAACGTCGCTCATTCTACGCTCACCTTCCTTATCACAATGTCGCCCTCTTTGGTCGCCGCTATTATCGTCTCGTCGGACTCGCCGTTTACATAGAGCTTAAGCTCCTGCAGCGCGGCGGCCGGCAGCTGCGCTGCAAGGACTTTGCCGGACGAGTCGAGCATCGGTACTTTGCCTTTGCTCGACAGGCCGGAGGACAGGCGCGCAAGGATTTCAAGTATCCCGTTCGCGCCTTTGAGCACGACGTCGCCTTCGCCTGTGCCGGACGTGAGCGTGTCGTTCGTCTCATTATCGAAGGCGAGCAGCGTTTTGAGGAACGCCGCGTCGCTGATCCAGCTGTCGGCGAGTTTGCCGTCATCTCCGGCTTTCGGGATTTTCGACGCGCCCGGGGTGTCCGTTATGGAGTTTACCGTCGTCCCGTATTTGTTTACCAGCTCCGCTACCTGATGCGCGAGCTCGTTGAGCGCCTTCTCGCCTGTGGTTCGGATGATTTCGTATGTTTTGCCGCTCGCAGTCGTGCCGGTGTAGGGGCGCGTCAATGTGAGCGCCGTGTCGGACGTCACCGACTTTATGACGTAGTTCAGCCCGTCTACTATGAGCAGGTCGTCCGGCCCGCAGAAGTTCGTCGCGAAGAGCGTCCCGCTTCCCGTGACGTTCGCGCTGCCGTTCGTTACTGTGATCGTTCCTGTGGATTCAGACATTGGTTTCACCTTCTTTGCGTTATTCTGCGATTGCTACGTAGTTGAGAGTGCCGGAGGCGAGCTGGGTGGAGCTTGAGACTGTCCACTGTATAGAATCAAATCGCAACCAACAATGTTTCATATTGTCAAAAGAATATATCCAAGAAAAATCGGAATTATATCCACCATAGCTTATGTCTGCTACAAGATATATATATTGGGCGCTTGAATACCCGCCAGGCAGAGTTATATTGAATGTTTTATAATAATTTGTAGGTTCCGTTGCCAAATTATAGTTTGTTGGAGGCAGTGTTATCGTTGTTATTGTGGTAAAAACTCCGGCAAAGTTTACTTTTACACTTGCGGTCAGACATTTCATAGAGACTGTGTTTCCCTGGGCACCACCAGCATCCTGCGCATAGATTTTTCCCGTCACAACAATATTTTTAGCATAAGCTGGGACAGAATATGTCGTCGTCTGTACCGTTGTAGGGACAGCATGTTCCATAAAGCTCCAATCTACAACTGGTACCGGAAGCGTATAATATACATTGCCACCTGCTATCTCTAAATACGCCCGCGGCACGAACGTCACAACCCCGTTATTGTACGTAATCGAGTCCGCGTAACATCTAAGCTGCTGACTCTGGCTCGGATAGTTCGCGTTGTAGCATTGCAGCGCGTTAGGCGAAACCTGTATCTTCGGCTGCGAGGGCCAGTAGCCCGGCAAAGTGACAGTTGCGCCGTTGTTGCCGACTCCGACCTCCATTTTGCGCAGCGACTTCATCGCGCGGTAGGCACCCGCGATGTACTGATACGTCGTGATGTCGCCGGTATCGACGCGGATGTAGTTGCCGGTCGTGAGGTTGTTCGGGTCGCGTATTTGCAGCACTCCGGTCTCCGAGTCGATGAGCACCGCACCGCTGCCCATTTGGAAGATTGAGCCGTCTCCCATGATGAACTGACCGCCGGGCCCCAGCTGCATTTTCGCCGCCGCGTTCAGCTCGCGCCCGGTCAGCGAGCCGGAGGCTATGAGGCTGCCTATAAGCTGCGCCAGTCC
>NZ_NFJQ01000025.1 GCF_002159945.1 Cloacibacillus sp. An23
GGACTGGCGCAGCTTATAGGCAGCCTCATAGCCTCCGGCTCGCTGACCGGGCGCGAGCTGAACGCGGCGGCGAAAATGCAGCTGGGGCCCGGCGGTCAGTTCATCATGGGAGACGGCTCCATATTCCAGATGGCCAGCGGCGCGGTAACCATCAACTCCGAGGCCGGCGTACTGGAAATACGCGACCCGAACAACCTCGCGATAGGGGATTATGTTCGAGTTGATGTTGGCGACATCTCGACATATAAATATTTGAACGGAGCATACCGTGAAATGAAATCGCTCCGAAAAATGTACTGTGGGCAGAATGTACCTAACAATACAGTCGTTACGCTCCCTGGATATTGGCCATCGCAGCCGAACATCATTGTTTCTCCGTGCGCTTTGCAGTCATACTCGACTGCACGTTCGGACGGGAATCAAACGCTCAATTTATCAGCATCTAATATAACGTGGGACGCGACAACCGGAGTGGCCACGTTCAAACCTGTTGCTACGCTCATTATTGCGGCAGGCAGTATTACGCTAGGTTCTTCCACAGCAAATTCTGTAGATACCGGCAGTGGCGGGAATGTTACGAGTGGCTCCATAAGTGCCTCGGTTAATTTGAGTAGTTTGTCAATTACAATCGGATTTTATGGTTGTGTTTGCCGACAGGGGACAAGTAACCCGACTGGCGCATATCATAAATATACCTATGGCAGAGTAAGTTACACGTTATACGCAAACATAGGCGGAACTAATTATAGTGTTGGCTCCGGTTATATAGATAACGGTCGCAGCGCACAGTTTGTTGGTAGCGAGCCGGTTAGCTTATATAAGTCACACTCTAATACAATATCTCTGGACATAAACGCAGGAACAACTATAAGAGCATACGCAGTGTTTACCACCCCAATTATATATGACCCCGGTGACGCAGAGGATTATGAACCCACTAAAAACGCATCGGAATATAACAAATGTTGGGTAAAAATATTGTCTGCAACAGGGGTTACAACATCAACACAGCAATTGGCGTCTGGAACGTTAAATTACATGGCAATAGCTGAATAAATAGCACAAAAAAGAAGGTGAAACCATGTCAGAATCCACAGGAACAATCACAGTAACGAACGACAGCGCGAACGTCACGGGAAGCGGGACGCTCTTCGCGACGAACTTCTGCGGGCCGGACGACCTGCTCATAGTAGACGGGCTGAACTACGTCATAAAGTCGGTGACGTCCGACACGGCTCTTACGCTGACGCGCCCCTACGCCGGTACGACCGCGAGCGGCAAAACATACGAAATCATCCGAACCACAGGCGAGAAGGCGCTCAACGAACTCGCGCATCAGGTAGCGGAGCTGGTCAACAAATACGGGACGACGGTAAACTCCATAACCGACACCCCGGGCGCGTCGAAAATCCCGAAAGCCGGGGACGACGGCAAGCTCGCCGACAGCTGGATCAGCGACGCGGCGTTCCTCAAAACGCTGCTCGCCTTCGACGGCGAATCAAACGACACGCTCACGTCCGGCACAGGCGAAGGCGACGTCGTGCTCAAGGGTGCGAACGGGATACTTGAAATCCTCGCGCGCCTGTCCTCCGGCCTGTCAAGCAAAGGCAAAGTGCCGATGCTCGACTCGTCCGGCAAAGTCCTTGCGGCTCAGCTGCCGGCCGCCGCGCTGCAGGAGCTCAAGCTCTACGTAAACGGCGAGGCGGACAACACGATAATAGCGGCGACCAAAGAGGGCGACATCATAATTAGGAAGGTGAGCGTAGATGAGTGACGTTATGACTTTCAGCAAGCGCACAGCCTCGGGGCTTGAAGAAGCGCTGCGCACGGTGCTGCTGGACGCGGACAACAAAGTCCCGGCGGAGGCGCTGCGCATCGTCGGTGCAATCGCCGATGGGGCTGTGATAGAGAGCGGCTCTAACACAAACGGCTATTGGGTAAAGTTAGCCGATGGGACAGCGATAGCACATAACGCTATAACTCAGCTTACAAATACAGATGCCAGTGCGCCAATTAGCGGAATATATAGATATACGGTAAGCGTCACGTTTCCAATGTTATTTATATCGCCCCCTGACGTCGTCGGCAGCATTGGTGCGAATAGCAATACTCACGGATGGGGTACAGCTATAAACCGCACTGTAAGCGGGGCTACGTTTCATCACTACACGACCGTAGCATCATTAAGTACTACGGCTCTCGGCGGTTGGTACATCGCCATTGGTAAATGGAAATAGCCCTCACGCCTTCCAGCGGCCGACGGCGAGAAATTGTATAGTACCTTGCGTATTTGTTTTCTGACCTGTCGTATAAATTGTCATATTAAAAGTATCTGTAGATACTGCATGACAGTTTGCCCATGTAATATTTAGGTCGTAATAATCGGAGCTTAATACACATACTGGGGCAACAACGAAACTCGCTGGGTATGCGATGCTATTTACAGTCATTGCATACACATTGCCATGAGGTGTGGTAGAAACAGCTAATGTCGTCTTTCCCCAACATACCTGAGTCCCGTCCGCAAACCTAACCCAGTTCCCGTTAGCGTTTGAGCCCTGCCCAATAATCGCCCCGTCGTCCAGCGCACCGACGATGCACGCGAACCCCGAGGCGCGGAGCGGGCGGGCGTGGAACAATGTAACAACCGTGTAACACCAGAAAAAATAAGAAACCTAAACAACCACAGGCGCACACCTGATTCATGGCGTGCGCCTGTGTAACTCTCGTATAACAAGGAGTGATGAAATGTTCAAGATAAATTTAAGCCCGCAGGTACAGAGTAGGGTTTACATCTACCCTAGCCAGGATGTTATTATTACGCCCCGCATCACCGTATCAAAATCCGGCGACGCGCTCATAGTCAACGGCGAGACCTACGACTTTGCCCAGCTCACCGAAGGTTCTACCCTCCCGGCGGACGCTATAGACAGCGAGTATTTCGTCGGCGACGTAAAGCGCGAAAACGGCGACATCGAGCTGACCTTGCTGCTGCCGATAGGACTTAACGCGACGGAGGCACAGCGGTTCCCTGAACAGATAACGGTAAGCGCGGACGGGGCGGTGACATTGCCATGACGATCGACTGGTCGAAGATGGACACGCCCGCGATGAAATTCGCACGCGCGGTAGCCGCCAAACGCGCCGAGATATGGGGCGCTGGCGACGCGATACTCGCGCAGGTAAAAACCAACTTCACGGGCGCGGAGATAGAAGCGTGGCCTAAGCAGGAACAAGGCGCGAAAGACATTCAAGCCGGGAACACGGACACTGACTCGGCGAAGTTCGTAGAACGCATGGCCTCACAGCGAGGTATGGAGACGGAGACTCTTGTAACTAAAATCATGGGACACGTCGAAACATACGCTGCGCTCTCTGCCACGGTGATAGGCGAGCAGCAGAGGCTCGACGACCTCATAAAAGCAGCCGAGACGCAGGCAGACCTTGACGCCATCGTCTGGACGCTGAACCCACTTGAAACGGAGGAAACAAATAATGCAGACAATTAGCCAGTGCTTACGGGGGGGGGGGCGTCCTCCATGTTGATGTCAACTGTGAGGCAGTATTATGAGAGACGTCATCAAGCTACAGCGCCGCACGGAGAGCGGACTGGAAGACGTGCTCTCGTTTGGCGACATCGTAGCCAGCGGCTCTAATGCTAATGGGGAATGGGTCAGGTGGTCTGACGGGACTCAGATATGTCGGAGTACGATTATACTGACGGGCTTGAGCATAGAGGATAGAGCTCAGGTTTGGGCTAGTTATTCTTATACTCCACCAGCCGCTTTTGTTGGTGAATATGATATCTATATTTCAAAAGCATTGGC
>NZ_NFJQ01000026.1 GCF_002159945.1 Cloacibacillus sp. An23
TTTATGAGCGGCAACATTATATTTCAGTCATGCGAATATATCCTGCGTATATTGTGCTGAGCCGTTGCGGAAATATATCATTTAACTTTAGGCAGAGGTTATCGTTCTCGTCATGCCGGGCTTGACCCGGCATCGAGTGTCGTTATATATCGCGGCGTATCAGAGCTGAAAGCCGCAGGATTCCGCGTCAAGCGCGGAATGACGGCAAATCTCTCTGTCTTTTGCCGGCAGTTAAGTGAGCATATTATGCATTTGTTAGCAGGAATGTCAGTTTTGTTGTTATGAGCGGCTGAATACATCAATACACGTAGAACGAAGCTTTTGCCGATAGAAAAAGAGAGACCCTTTCGGGTCTCTCTCAGGTTATCAGCTAGGCTGAATTAGAAGTCGATAGCGGTACGGAAGAGCACTACGCTTTCGCTGCCGGTGTAACCGTCCGCCTTCCCGTTACCGTCACCGTAGTCGATGTAGTTGTAGGCGAGCCAGAACTTGATTTGCGGCGTGTACTGATAGCCAATACCGATTGTGTACTGGTCAGTGTCATCAACTGTGTCAACATCCCAGTCGGTGGTGACATACTGGAGGAAGCTGCTCCATTTGCTCTCGCCCCACTGCTGTTCGGCTGTAATGAGCCACGTCTTATTCGTACCTTCGCTGCCAATTGCGGCACCAACCTGGTCGCTGCCGAAGAGCGCCGGATATACGCCAGCAGCTCTCGGTCCTACGAAAGCGTTGTCCTGCTCAACATACTGCACCCACAGAGAGGTGAACTTGAGGAGGTCCTGCTTGACATCGAGCAAAGCGCTCCAAGCCATCGGGCTGTCCTCTGTACCGTTCGGGGCGTTATCGCCGAGGTCCTGCCAGTAGTAGTAGCCGCGGAGAGCTATAGCGGGCGTGAAACTGTAGCTGAGGTACGCGCCGTACTGCTGGAAGTCGTCAAGATAGCCATAGTCGGTAACGAAATCATACTTTGTACCATTGATGGTCATAGATGTTGTCTTAGACTTGCCATCGCCATCAAAGTCAAAGAAGATACCCTGTACGCCGACATAGAAGTTCTCGCTGAAGTTAGCCTGAAGTTTCAGACCGTACTCCATGAACTCGTTGTCCTCATCGCCGTCGCGGATATCGAAGTTACGGCCGATAAGAAGCTCGGCGTCGAGCATACCGAAGCTCTTCTTGAAGTTGAATCCGTCGTAGTACTGGTCTTTCCAAAGTCCACCTTCGAGGTCACCCATTACGCTGTGGTAGAGTCCAGCGTCGCCTTCCCAGTCGCTGTAAACGCGACCGAGCGTCATCGTGATGTCCCACGGAAGTTTCGTCTGAACGAAGAACTTGTCAGCGAAGAAACTGTCAAGCGGACCTGAACCGTCGTTGAAGCGGAAGCGACCATAGAAGAACGTATTCTCGTCAATATACTTCGTGAGCATGAAGCGCGCGAAGCGGAATCCGAACTGATTATGGTCACCGGCGCTGTTGTTCTTGAAACCATAGGTGTTCTGATTATTATCGGCGTTGCTCGCAAAGCGCGCATCGAACCAGAACTGTCCGTTGATTTTCCATCCGCCGAGACGGTCCTCGAGCACCGCGACGCGCTTGTCGAGGGAATCGACCTTCACGCCGAGGGCGTCGAGCTCATCTTTGAATTCCATGACGAGCTTCTTGAGGAGTTCCATATCCTGCTTGCTGGCCTTTTCAGCGTCCACCGTCACGAGAGCGCGCGCCACTATCGACGCCATCTCATAACGAGTCGCCGGCTG
>NZ_NFJQ01000027.1 GCF_002159945.1 Cloacibacillus sp. An23
AAATCGCATTCAAGGGTGCCCAGCCGGCGACTCGTTATGAGATGGCGTCGATAGTGGCGCGCGCTCTCGTGACGGTTGACGCTGAAAAGGCTTCTAAGCAGGATATGGAACTCCTTAAGAAGCTCGTCATGGAATTCAAGGATGAGCTCGACGCCCTCGGCGTGAAGGTCGATTCCCTCGACAAGAGAGTCGCGGTGCTTGAGGACCGTCTCGGCGGATGGAAAGTGAACGGTCAGTTCTGGTTCGACGCCCGCTTCGCGAGCGGTACTGACGACGGACGGAACACTTATGGGTTCAATAACAATACCGACCGTGACGAAAACCAGTTTGGTTTCCGCTTCGCTCGTTTCATGCTCACGAAGTATATTGACGAGAATACGTTCTTCTATGGCCGTTTCCGCTTCAATGACGGTTCCGGCAAACTGGACAACTTCTTTGCCGATAAGTTCTTCGTTCAGACGAAGCTTCCGTGGGATATCACCTTCACGCTCGGTCGCGTTTACAGCGACTGGGAAGGCGACGCTGGACTCTACCACAGCGTAATGGGCGACCTCGAGGGTGGACTTTGGAAAGACCAGTACTACGACGGATTCAACTTCAAGAAGAGCTTCGGTATGCTTGATGCTGAACTCCTTATCGGACGTAACTTCGATATTCTCGACGGCGACGGCGATGATAACAATGAGTTTATGGAGTACGGTCTGAAACTTCAGGCGAACTTCAGCGAAAACTTCTATGCCGGCGTACAGGGAATCTATTTCCAGTTTGATGGCGATGAAAATTCTGTAACCAAAGGTGATGGTTTCTATCGCGATTACGCTGACGATTACCAGCAGTACGGCGCGTACCTCAGCTACAGCTTCACGCCGTCGATAGCTCTCCGCGGCTACTACTACTGGCAGGACCTCGGCGACAATGCCGCAGCTGGTGAAGAAGATAGCCCGATGGCGTGGAGCGCAATGCTCGACGTCAAACAGGATCTCCTCAAGTTCACCTCGCTGTGGGTGCAGTATGTCGAGCAGGACAACGCTTTTGTGGGACCGAGAGCGGCTGGTCAGTATCCTGCCCTCTTCGCCAGCGACCAGGCCGGAGCAATGGGTACCGACGGCACAAACAAGACGTGGCTCGTTACCGCCGAACAGCAGTGGGGCGAGAGCAAGTGGAGCAGCTTCCTCCAGTATGTCACCACCGACTGGGATCAGAGCGGAGTCGACGACACTGACCAGTACACAATCGGTATTGGCTATCAGTACACGCCGCAGATCAAGTTCTGGCTCGCTTATAACTACATCGACTATGGCGATGGAAACGGTTCGGAGAACGGCTATACCGGTAACGAAAGCGTAGTGCTCTTCCGTACCGCTATCGACTTCTAATTCAGCCTAGCTGATAACCTGAGAGAGACCCGAAAGGGTCTCTCTTTTTCTATCGGCAAAAGCTTCATCCTACGTATATTGATGTATTCAGCCGCTCATAACAACGAAACTGACATTCCTGCTAACAAATGCATAATATGCTCACTTAACTGCCGGCAAAAGACAGAGAGATTTGCCGTCATTCCGCGCTTGACGCGGAATCATGCGGCTTTTAGCTCCGATACGCCGCGATATACAACGACACTCGATGCCGGGTCAAGTCCGGCATGACGAGAACGATAACCTCTGCCTAAAGTTAAATGATATATTTCCGCAACGGCTCAGCACAATATACGCAGGATATATTCGCATGACTGAAATATAATGTTGCCGCTCATAAA
>NZ_NFJQ01000028.1 GCF_002159945.1 Cloacibacillus sp. An23
GATAACCGCCGCAGCATGATATACATAGACAACTTCTGCGAATGCGTGAGACAGATAATAGACGCTGCCAGAGGCGGCATATTCTTCCCTCAGAACGAGGAATACGTCTCGACGAAAGATGTAATAGTAAAAGCCAGGGAAATAACCGGACGTGGAACGGTGATACTTCCGTGTCCGAAATTTGTCGTAAGTCTGTTCAGCAAAAACGCGACATTTAACAAAGCGTTTGGCTCGAAAATATATGATAAAAATCTGTCTCAATCCAAGAAGTACATAACAGTTGATTTTACCGATGGCCTGAAAAGGATGCTCGTCGATCATGCGTGATAAAGTATTGATGCTTGCATCCGTCGCTTCGATGATAGACCAGTTCAACATCCCCAACATCAAATTATTGATAGATATGGGGTATAAGGTGGATGTTGCCTGCAACTTCGTAGAAGGCAACACCTGCTCTGATGCGAAAATTGAAGAATTAAAAAACAAGCTCACGGAAATGGGCGTGGACTATTACCAGATAGACTTTGCAAGAAGCGTCAGACATATATTGCAAAACCTAAAGGCTTATCGCCAGGTACTTAGCCTTATGAGAACCAACCAGTACAAATTCATCCACTGCCATTCTCCGATAGGCGGAGTATGCGGAAGACTTGCTGGACACAGAACACATACAAAAGTCATATACACAGCCCACGGTTTCCACTTCTATAAAGGCGCGCCGCTGCTGAACTGGCTTGTGTACTACCCGATAGAAAAATACCTGTCACGCTACACGGACGTGCTGATAACAATAAACAAGGAAGACTACGCCATAGCCAAAAACAAAATGCACGCGAAACGAACTGAATACGTTCCTGGTGTCGGCATAGATGTAGAAAAAATCAAGAGCGTAAAAGTTGATAGAAACAAAAAACGCGCAGAGTTAGGCATACCGCAAGATGCATTTGTCCTTATATCTGTTGGAGAACTGAATAAAAACAAAAATCATGAAGTTGTTATTAAAGCAGTTGGTGCAATGAGGGAAACACAAAATATACATTACATAATTGCAGGACAAGGTCCTCTTGATAAGTATTTGCTCAGTTTAACTGAAAAATATGGACTAGAAAAAAGAGTCTATCTGCTTGGATTTCGTACTGATGTTATTGAATTACTGAAATCGTCTGACGTCTTTGTTTTTCCATCACGCAGAGAAGGATTAGGTCTTGCGGCTTTAGAAGCTATGACTTCTGGCTTGCCTTTAATTACTACATATGTTGGTGGAATCAAAGACTATACACAAGATGGTGTTACCGGATGCTGTTT
>NZ_NFJQ01000029.1 GCF_002159945.1 Cloacibacillus sp. An23
GCAGGAAAAGTAATAGTTATCTCTTGCTCTACATCAGTTGTGTTAAAGTTATGGTTATACACTCCATAGCACACCTGCGTCCCATCTTCCCACCGCACCCACTCGCCGTTGGCGTTGCTCCCGCGCGCGATGATAGCCGCTCCGCTCTCGCCTACGACCGGCAGCTGCGATATATCTATCTTGCCGTTCTCAAGCGCCGGAAGTTCCGCCGCAGTATTGAGGCCGTCCGCGCCGCGCTGCTGTATCACGTACTTGCTAGGCATGGCGCGCGGCCTCCGTTGTGATAACTATAAGATTGACATTACTGGGGAGCGCCCCCCCCCGTTTACATTACGGTTTGTCAACATTTGTTTTTCCTCCTTACTTCCATTTGCCGATGGCTACTACTCGGATTGTGGCTGTATTTATGGTATATATTTTATCTGCGGTTGTGCTCACGCCACGTACACAATCGCCAGGATGATAATTCCATGCAGAACGCCCTGTACTCCACAGAGACAAAGTGCCTGAACTATAGTATGTAGTTCCTAAAACGACCTGACGGCCTTTACTTGTATCTTCTGCCAATGCTTTTGAAATATAGATATCATATTCACCAACAAAAGCGGCTGGTGGAGTATAAGAATAACTAGCCCAAACCTGAGCTCTATCCTCTATGCTCAAGCCCGTCAGTATAATCGT
>NZ_NFJQ01000030.1 GCF_002159945.1 Cloacibacillus sp. An23
GCAGGAAAAGTAATAGTTATCTCTTGCTCTACATCAGTTGTGTTAAAGTTATGGTTATACACTCCATAGCACACCTGCGTCCCATCTTCCCACCGCACCCACTCGCCGTTGGCGTTGCTTCCGCGCGCGATTATAGCCGCGCCGCTCTCGCCTACGACCGGCAGCTGCGATATATCTATCTTGCCGTTCTCGAGCGCCGGAAGTTCCGCCGCAGTATTGAGGCCGTCCGCGCCGCGCTGCTGCAATACTAATTTAGTCGGCATGGCGCGCGGCCTCCTTTATGATAACTATAAGATTGACATTACCGGGGAGCGCCCCCCCCCCCGTTTATATTACGGTTTGTCAACATTTGTTTTTCCTCCTTATTTCCATTTGCCGATGGCTACTACTCTGATTGTGGCTGTATTTATGGTATATATTTTATCTGCGGTTGTGCTCACGCCACGTACACAATCGCCAGGATGATAATTCCATGCAGAACGCCCTGTACTCCACAGAGACAAAGTGCCTG
>NZ_NFJQ01000031.1 GCF_002159945.1 Cloacibacillus sp. An23
GGAATCATCTCGCTTAGGTTAAGCACTTGTAGATACTTGTATTTGTATCTCTCAAGCTCGTCTTGCGTCCATAGATTCTTCTCCGCTTCGGCTTGGATTTCGGCCTCAACGAGCTCGGCAGAGTAGTATGTTACTGCTACGGTCAATGTACTTGTACCGTCTTGATAACGAGCCGTTTTGCGCCACCTGAGCAAAATGGAGTCTAGCGCCGCGGCGTAGGCAGTCGCGCAGATAGCAGTGATGAAAACTGCCATTATCAGAATTTTTATCCATGAGAATGTTTTTTGTCTGGTCAATGTTTGATCCTCCTGCTGTGGAGATGTCGTTAGTAGTCACTCACTTGATACGTACACTGTGCGTGTCATCAGTTATACTTGCTTAACTTTATGAGCGGCAACATTATATTTCAGTCATGCGAATATATCCTGCGTATATTGTGCTGAGCCGTTGCGGAAATATATCATTTAACTTTAGGCAGAGGTTATCGTTCTCGTCATGCCGG